>JBHAZZ010000020.1:0-61775 GCA_041781275.1 Moraxella sp. | reverse complement strand
GAATTCAAATTGCTTTTTTTGTTAAATGTAATTATGGATATTATTGGTGTTGTATTTAAGTTAAGTCATGTTATTTTTTTGTATGACAATAAAAAAAGGACTTTCTCAAAAGCCCTTTTTAAAATGAAAAAAATCATTCAAAGATTTTGATGTACGCACCTGCTCGTAATTCTTGTACCCAATCTTCTTCGGCTTGGGGCGCCATACGATTAAAGAGTATTTCTCTGGCAAGACGTTGGCGCTGCTGATGGGTAACATCACGCTGTCGGGTGTCATCTACTTTTAGGATGTGCCAACCAAACTGTGAACGAAAAGGCACAGAATAATCTCCCGCTTCGGTGTTTTTCATCACGTCTTCAAATTCTTTGACCATTTGACCTTCGCTGACCCAGCCCAAAGAGCCATTTTGACTGGCAGAGCCCAAATCGTCCGAATAAGTGGCGGCAAGGCTTTTAAAATCCGCCCCTTGTTGTAATTGGGTATAAATGGCATTGATTTTTTGTTGTGCCATGATGTCATTGCGGTTGTTGTCAATGCTGGCTAGAATATGACTGGTTTGCCATTCGGGAACTAACACAACTTTGCTGTCAATACGCTGTCCGTCTGGTGAATTTAAAAAAGCGTCTATTTCGTGAGAAGTGATTTTGATGCGGGGGGCGACTTGGGCTTGCCACAAAGCCACCAAAGACGCTTCTTCGATGACTTGTTTGCGAAGTGCGGCATAGCTGCCTGATTTTTTGGTGTCCAAACTTTGCTGAAAATCTTGCAAATTATCAAACCCTTGTGCTTTGGCAAGCTGTAACAGTTGGGCATTGACCGCCGATTCGTTGGGATTGAAGCCTGAACGTTTGATGATACCAAGCTGTAATTTGCGGGTGATGAGTTCGTCTAGGGCTTGTTTTTTGAGTTGTTCGGCGCTGACTGAGCGGTTTTGTGCTTGGTATTGTTGGGTGAGCGTGGCAATGGCAGCTGATAGCTCGCTTTTTAAGATGATTTCGTTATTGACTTCTGCCAAAATGCCGTCTGTGGTTTGGGCTGGGCGAGTGTTGTTTTGTGTGTCTTGTGCCAAAACATTGCTAGTAAAACCCAAACACAGCATGGACAAACATAAGACTAAAAATTTGTTTTTCATAGAATTTTCCTAAAAAATTTGTATTAGTGTAGCATTAAGTCATGACTGTCGTCTAATGATTTTTTGCCAGCTTATTAGTAGTTTCTTTGCCAAGCGTTTTGGGCGTGGTCGTAGCCCATGACTTTGTCGCTCATGAGACGATTGAGTTTGCCACCGCCATTAAGCCCATTTAGGCGAATTTCTGCCATGATGGCGTTACTTGCGCCAGCGCTTGGGGTTAAGTCATTATGGTAGCGTCTGGCATACACAGAAACGCCATAACAGCAGTCTTCATAATTGACACCCAGTAGCGCATCTAACAACAAATCGTTTTTGTAATCATATTGTGCTTGCGACAGTATCCGCCAATGGCTATTGATGGGGAAAATGGCAGAAGCGGTATAAGCTGACAAAGCCCGTTGTGCGGTGGCTGGGTGGTCTTTGCGTTCAACCACGCCAAGGTTAAATAAACTTTGTTCATTGGGCTGATAACGCAAATGAGCGGTGATGGAGTTGAGATCATAATCGGCGGTCATTGCCCCTGTCATGTCCACCCAAAAATTATGCTTGGGTTGTAGACTGGCTTGCCAAGCCATGCCAAGACTGCGCCCTGTAAAGGTTTGGCTGTTATCAATGCCAACTTTGGTGTCCGCCAACAAAATTTGTTCGGCAAGCGACATATCAAAACGGGTCAGCCCTGCTTTGTCCATATAGCGGTAATTGATGGCAGGGGTGATGGCGTGTAAGTCTTGAATGCGGTCATACCCCAAAAACCAACTGTCCGAAAGCAGCTGGTGATAACTGACATCACTGATACCCGTATCAAAATTGGGAATGTTGGACTGATCACGATAGGGGGTGTAAGTGTATTTTAGGCGGGGGCTGATCACCTGATAACCGCCCAAATCTTTATAAAGCCCAAAAGGCGATCCCGATTTTTCAAAAAACAGCCCAGTATCCAAACTGATGGTGGGCGCAAAGACCGAATAAGTGCCTTCTTCTTTGGTTAAGTTTTGACCTGCCAAACTGTCTTCGTCATAGGACGCATAAAGGTGCGACAAACTGACTTTGGGAATGACATAACCCCAAGGTTTCAACCATGAATAACTGGCAGAAATTTGGTTGTACATACGCACGCCGCTTTTTTCGGTTTCGGAATTGTCCCTGATACGCTTTTTGAAATAGGCGGAGTTATTAATGCCAGTAATATCAATGTTTTGCATACGCTGCTGCCAGCTGCTTGGTAAGATGGAGTGTGGCAGAGTATAGCGAGCGTTAAAATGGGGCAGACGAGAGTAAGGTCTGTCTTTGTCGGTGATGGGCGTGCCGTCGTTGTTGGTGCCGTCCAGTGTTTGAAAAGTTTCCGCCCGTACATCGGCAGTAATGTAGTCATTATAGTAGCTTGCCCCGATACGTCTGGGTAAATTTAGGGGGTTGTTTTCTAAGCCTAATGTGTCAAAATCATTCAGATAATCTTTGTCAGAAACGTATCGGTAGGTGGCATAGGCGTTCAAATGGGGGATTTTTTTGGATTGCCAGTTATGGTCAAAAAACAAACGGCTGCGATCTTCGTGGTTGTATTTGCGATCGCTTGGCAAAAAAGAACCTGTGATCACGCCGTTGCCAAAGCTTTCGGTCAGATAACGAAATTCACCCGTCAGCATGGGATTGCGGTTGGTAAATACCGTGGGAGTAATGGTGGCATCGTATTGGGGGTGTAGGTTAAGATAGTAGGGCGTACTGACTTCTAAGCCATCGCTAATGCCTGCGGTGGGCAATAAAAAACCGCTAGAACGTCTGTCATCAATGGGGAAATTAAAATAGGGCAAATAAAACACAGGCACATCGCCGATTTTTAGGGTGCTGTTTTTGGCGATACCACGCCCTGTATCGGTGTTTAAGTCAATGCTGTCAGCGTCCAGATGCCATTTGCGCTGTGTGGGTGGACAAGTGCTAAACATCACCCCTTGCATTTGGTAATGGCTGTCATTATGTTTTTGTAGCTGCTTGGCGTGCCCGTGAATGCCTGTGCTGGTACTGGCAAAAGCCACATCGTGAGCATTGGCTTGCAGTCCTTGCGCTTTGTATTCTAGTTTTTGGGCAACGCCAATCATACCAACGCCAAGATTTTTGCCGTCGGTGCTTTGGTTTTCTCCATCACTAAACAAAATTTGACCTTCGGCGTAGGCTTCCCCTGTGCTGGGGTGAAAGGTTACTTTTTCGGCAACCACTTGTTGTCCGTTTTGTTCTAAAATGACGTTGCCTGACAGTTCGGCATAGTCTTTGTTGTCCCAGTAGCCATAATCGGCTTGCGCATAATAAGCGTCAGGCACGGGTGTGTCGTAGCCCATTTCTTGAGCAAGACCGCCTTGACGGGTGGGCTGTACCCATGCCCCATGACAGCGAGCATCAACACTGGGTTTGGCATGATAATATTGCGTGAGCTTGTCTAAGCTTTGGCTTTGGGCTAAGTCGCTTGCAAAACTTAACAGTGGTAACGTCCCCAGTCCGCATAATGCCAAGCGAATGCTTGTACTTAGGAGTGTGTGTCCGTGCTGTAAAGAAGAAATGTTGTTGTCTTTCACAAACCTTGCCCTTATATGTGATTAATAATTTTGCTCATTTTACCATTTTCAAGAAAATTTTAAAGGCTATCACTGGAGAAAGCATAAAAAATCCGCTAAACTAATCATATTTTGCCAACAAATTAAGGGTAGTTATGAACCGTCATGCCGCAATGATGAATTTTTTAAACGCACACATCAGTGAAGCTTTTCAAGTAGAAAGTTTGGCAGGAGACGCAAGTTTTCGCCGTTATCATCGCATTGTCCTACAAGATAAAACCTATCTTTTGATGGACGCACCCCCAGAAAAAGAAAGCGTGGTGGAGTTTGTTCATGTGGCAAACATCTTAAGCCAAAAAGTCAATGTCCCCGACATCATCGCCCAAGACATCGCCCAAGGGTTTTTGTTGTTACAAGATTTTGGTACGGTGGAATTTGCACATGAAATCGCCAAAGCGGACGCTGACATCAACGCTTTGTATCATCAGGCATTGACCACGTTGGTAGAGCTACAAAAAATCCCAACAAGCGCCGATTTGCCCCTGTATAGCCCTGAAAAATTAGCCAGTGAAATGGATTTGTTCAGTGAGTGGTTTTTGCCCTATGTTGGTGTAACTCTTGATGACAGTGCCCAAACCCTTTGGCAAACCGTCAAAGAGCAAATCCTAGCCGACATTGAAACGCAGCCCAAAGTCATTGTTCATCGTGATTATCATAGTCGTAATTTGATGATGGATAAAGGCAGTGATGATTTGGGCGTGATTGATTTTCAAGATGCGGTCATTGGGGCTTATACTTATGATTTATTAAGTTTGGTGCGTGATGCTTATATTGAGTTTGATGAAAATTGGGTAGAAAGTCAAATCAAGGCATTTTATGAATTAAAAGCCCCCCAAGTGGATTTGCAGACCTTTACCCATCAAGTCAATGTCATGGGTGTACAGCGCCATCTAAAAGTGCTGGGTATTTTTATTCGTTTATCACAGCGAGACGGCAAAGATCGCTACCTACAAAACATTCCAAAGGTCATGACGGACTTGGTGTATGAATTGTCTTGGCTAAGTCAGCGTGATAACGATGTGTATCAAGCGTTTTTGGCGTGGCTTAATGACAATGTCATGCAAGCGTATCATCATAAATTTGGCAAATAAAATTAACCATCAAGGACAATCATGATAAAACAAGCCATGATTTTATCGGCAGGCAAAGGCACAAGAATGCGACCTTTGACACTGACCACGCCCAAACCCTTAGTGCCAGTGGCGGACAAACCGTTGATTGTTTGGCATATTGAGCGCCTAAAGCAGGCGGGCATTTATGACATCACCATCAATGTCGGTTATCTAGGTAGTGTCATCAAAGACGCTTTGTCGGCGATGGATTTGGGGGTGAATTTACGCATTTCTGATGAAAGTGTATTGCCCGAACCTTTGGAGACGGCGGGCGGCATTCGCTACGCCTTGACGCAAGGGCTGCTTGATGACAGTCCCTTTGTGCTCGTTAATGGCGATGTGTGGACACAGTTTGCTTTTGATGAACTGACAAAGGTGGCGCTTGGCGACAAACTGGCGCATTTGGTACTGACAGCAAACCCTGAGCACAATCCTGATGGAGATTTTGCGCTACTTGCTGATGGACAAGTGGGGCTAAAGCAAGACAGCACCAACAATTATACCTTTGCAGGACTGTCGGTGATGTCGCCAAAAATCGTCGATGATGTGGCATCGGGCGAGATTGCTGCCCTTGCTCCTAGGCTAAAAAACGCCATGAGTCATGGACAGGTGTCAGGTCAGCTACTGACGACAACTTGGGTGGACGTAGGAACGTTGGAGCGTTTGGCGTGGGTGGATAACTACGCCCGTACTTTGGCTTAGTTTGGCGATGTCTTAGTTTGGCGACCAAAACACACCATTTGTCGTCTTTTGATAAAAAGTGCTTGCTAAAATTTAAAAAAGGCGTATAATTTCACTTGGCTTCATCGGTAGCTTCGCAACTTTGAATTATGAACCCCGCCAGGACCGGAAGGTAGCAACGGTAGTAATCCCAAAGTGTGCCGAAGATGTGCTGATGAAGTCATTTTTTTGCCTAAAATTTAACAAAATCTTGCCAAGAGTGGCATATTTTATTTGCTTTTTAATTCGCTTATCGTACAATAAGGCGAATTTTTTTATTTTTAAATAGTGTTAAAGGGGTTTTATGTCAAACATCGATCCTAAACTTGCCCAAAAGCAAGCCGCCGCCGAAGCTGCTCTAAGTTATATAGAAAATAACATGATTTTGGGGGTGGGTACAGGCAGTACGGTTAATTGTTTGATTGATTTGTTGCCAAGAGTGCGCCTAAAGGGGGCGGTGTGTAGCTCAAAAGTTACCGAAGATCGCTTGCGTGCCATCGGGGTGGAGATTTTGGATTTAAATCAGGTGGGCGAGCTTGATTTGTATATAGATGGTGCAGACGAAATCAACGCCTTTGGTGAGATGATTAAGGGTGGCGGTGGCGCTTTGACCCGTGAAAAAATCGTGGCAGCAGCTTCCAAAACTTTCATTTGTATGGTTGATGACAGCAAAATTGTACAGACGTTGGGTAAATTTCCTGTGGCGATAGAAGTACTGCCCCAAGCCAGATCGTATGTGGCAAGACAACTGGTGAAATTGGGCGGCGACCCCGTGTATCGCTCTGGCTTTGTTACCGATTATGGCAATGTCATTTTGGATACATACGAACTTGATGTGTCTAGCCCCAAGGCCTTGGAAGAGACCTTAAATAATATTGTGGGCGTGGTGTGTAATGGTGTGTTTGCTCATCAGCGTGCCAACATCATGTTAAAAGCAAGTGAGCAGGGCGTGGAGACGGTGAAATTTTAACATTTGCTCAATTAAATTGACCAAGTTGCGCCAATTTTTCTAAAAAGCCAAAAACAAGAAAAAACCAAGTCCAATCCATAGACTTGGTTTTTTGGTGGAGAAAAACAAAGTTGGTAAGTAAATGATTCAGTAAGTGAAGTTTAGCCCAACACGGAATTCACGACCTGTGGCAGGCAAATGTGTGATAGAGCCTGTGTGCGGGCGATATAATTCATCGGTGATGTTATTGATGGCAAAATTCACGTTCATTTTGTCTGTGCCATAGGGTTTCCAGTTGGCATAAATGTCAGTTACATTATAACCATCACGTTTTAAGGTTAAATCGTTGGTGGTTTGGGGTCTGCTTGTGATGGTGTGGTATTGCCATGCAGTCTGACCAATGACATCTTCCACTAGGCGATGACGAGCGCCAACTTCAATGTTTGGTTTGTTGAAACGATAAGACACATCGGCTGTCCATGTTCTGCCAATGGGCATGGCGTACTCACGGTTGGCAAAGCGAGCAATGGGTGTGCCAGTGCTATCTAAATCGCTATAAAATTCTGGATCGCTTTTGGCGACACCCAAACGGGTTGTTAAATTTTTGATGCGATAACCCACATTAAATTCATAACCTTGGTTTTTGGCTCGTCCCACGTTTTGAATTTCTGCGTATCTTGCAACATCGTGTCGGGTGGCGGTGGCGCTGTTTAGCAAATTATCAATGCTTTGCCAAAAATAACCGCCATCTAATGCTAATACGCCGCCATTATTAAAGGTACGGTTATAGTTAAAACCAATTTCGGTGTTTTGGGCTTTTTCGGCTTTGGCATTATCAGCGATAGAAACAACGCCACGTCCACCGTGTGCCATCAGTGCATCATACAAGCGTGGGCTGCGTGTGGCGTAGTTGTGGTTGGCGCTAAAACTTAGGTCGGGCGTGGCTTGCCAAATCAAGCCAAGACTGGGGTTAAGGTCGCTGTTAGAAACTTCCTTACCGTCCATTGCCTTAAAGTTGAAGTGATCATAACGCACCCCAACAGTGGCGGTAACAGGTCCGATATCGCCAATGGCTTCTACATAAATGCCCGTGTCGGTTTTTTCTTGGTTGATGATATCAACACCAAGGGGGGTTGCTACCCCATTGACATTGATGGTATCTGTTGCTGTTAAGTGTCGGTTGGGTTCAACTTCTTGGTGGCGGAAGTTTACCCCATATTTTAGCAGAACGTTATCGGTAGCATAGCTGTCAAAGTTAATGTTGGCACCTGTGGTGGTAACTTCGGTCTTGTTTTGACCTGCAAAATTGCCCCCATAACCATTACGAGCGTCGTCATAAGATTCACGAGTGTTTTTTAGTTGATAAACGTTGGCGGTGGCTTCACTGACAAAGCCTAAGTTTTTGCCAATCCATTCAAGGTTGGTGTTTTCTACAGAGACTTTGCGGTACTGTGGGTCTTGTGTGCTTGCACCTGCATCAAACCAATCAAACTCTTCACGAATGTTACGAGTGCCTTTATTTTCATCTTTAAAATGACTTAAAACGAAGCGATGATCGCCCAAATTGACCCCTGCTTTGGCAAGATAGCTGATCTTATCTAGTGCACTATAATGTACGGTATCACTGCCATCTACAGGGCTGACGTAGCCCTTGCCTGCTTTGTAGTTGTCTTGCTCAACACGATTGCCAGAAATTAAAAAATCAAATTTGTCGGTTTTTCCAAATCCTGACACCCCATAAGAATGCTCGTCATTACTGCTGTAACCTGCATTGACTTTCACACCCCAATCTTTGTCGCTGCCTTTTAGAAGGTCGTTAGCGTCCACAGTTTTGGCAACGATGGCGCCATTGGTTGCGCCAATACCTGCACTGGCAGAACCTGCACCTTTTTGTACACTGACGATTTTGACAAGGCTAGGATCGAGCATGAATCTGCCTTGGTGATAGAGAATTTGGCTGTCGCTATAGGCATTATCCACTTTGACATCAATGGAGTTTTGCCCCATACCACGAATGGTGATAAATTGAGACATGCCATTACCACCCGAAAAGTCAATGGCAGGTTCACCTTGCAATAAACCCCGCAAATCGGTTGCGGTGCTTTCGTTTTTTTGTTGGGTGGTGATGACGTTACTTTTTAGTTTGGTGCCTTGACGTTCTAGTTGTATCGTCATGTGTTCTAATTCAACGGTGGGAGTCTGAGTGTCGTTAGCGGCAGCGCTTTGCATGGCTAAAACGCCAAAAACAGCCGCCGTCAAAGGTAAAGGCTTAAGTGAAAAAGTACGCATGAGTTTGTCCTTAAAGTGATTGCATGGATAGTTTACTGTTACAAAAATGATAGGTTCTAGCAAACTTCGCTGACAATTATACAAAATATAAATAATAATGTAAATAACAATCATTCTTAAAATTTAAAAAGAGTTATTTATGATTAGAGCAATCATCAAGGAAATGGCTAAATAAACAGGAAGTTAGATGTCAATCACGCCCCGATGAAACACTTCTCTTAGCTCAAAACTGGTGTGTAATTGGCTGACCCCGTCAATTTTGCTTAAGCGAGTGAGCAAAAATTCTTCATAATGACGCATATCACGCACCACGACTTTTAAGAGATAATCTTCAGAGCGACCCGTAACCACGCTACAGCTAATGACTTCATTAAATTGGGCGATCTGTCGTTCAAATTCATCAAAACGCTCGGCGGTGTGTTTGTCCATGCTGACCGCCACAAAAACCGACAGTGGTAAACCCAAAGCGTGGGGCGATGTGTGGGCGTGGTAGCCTGTGATGACGCCACTGTCTTCTAGGCGTTTGATACGGCGAATGGTGGGGGTGGCGGACAGATTGATTTTTTCGGCAATGTCAGCAACAGAAATGCGGGCGTTGGCACAAAGCAGTTGCAAAATGGTGTGATCGGTGTGATCTAGGGTTATCATTAGGAAGTCCTTATGCAAAATTGGCTGATTTTGAGTAAATTTTACTATAAAATAACAAAATTTTAGTATTTTTTATAAAATAATGCAAAAAATTGTATTAAAATTGGTAAAAATCACTCATGGCTTTTTGTTATCATAAGCAAGCATTTTTATTGAAGCCAGAACAGTTGATAAAGGTTAAGTTTATGCCACACATTACCCCAAAAAATCCAGCATTTGACCACACCAAATATCGTCCTTTTGAATTTGCGCCACACCTGCCTGATCGGACTTGGTGCGACAAACGCATTACCAAAGCCCCCATTTGGGCAAGCGTGGATTTGCGAGATGGCAACCAAGCTTTGATTGACCCCATGACCATTGAACAAAAATTACGCTTTTTTAAATTGTTGGTGGCGGTCGGCTTTAAAGAAATTGAAATCGGCTTTCCGTCGGCGGCGCAAGTGGAGTTTGATTTTGCCCGTTTGTTGATTGAAGGCGGTCATGTGCCTGATGATGTAACTTTGCAGGTGCTGGTGCAGGCTCGTGAGCATTTGATTGAGCGCACCTTTGAAGCCTTGCAAGGGGCAAAACGTGCCATCGTTCATGTGTATAATTCCACTTCAAAAGTCCAACGTGATAAGGTTTATAAGCTAGATAAACAAGGCATTAAGGACATCGCCATTCATGGGGCGACATTGGTCAGAGACCTTGCCAAAGGTCATACCGGTACCGAATGGATTTTTCAGTATTCCCCCGAAAGCTTTAGCCAAACCGAAACCGATTTTGCCATTGAAGTGTGTGAAGCGGTGTGTGATGTTTGGCAGCCACAAAACGGTCAAAAAGTCATTTTAAATTTGCCTGCCACGGTAGAAGCCAGTACGCCAAATTTATATGCTGACCAAGTAGAATATTTTTGTCGTCATCTAAAATGCCGCAAAGACGTGATTGTCAGCCTACATACCCACAATGACCGTGGCTGTGCGGTGGCAGCGTCCGAGCTTGGATTGCTTGCGGGGGCTGACCGTATTGAAGGCACGCTGTTGGGCAATGGCGAACGCACAGGTAACATGGACATTTTGGTCATGGCGATGAACCTATATACCCAAGGTGTTGATCCTGAATTGGATTTGTCCCAAGTCAGCGAAATCATGCAAGTGGTTACCGAATGTAATAACTTGCCTGTGCACCCACGCCACCCTTATGTTGGTGAACTTGTGTTTACTGCCTTTAGTGGCTCACACCAAGACGCCATCAAAAAGAGCCTAGACTTTAACGAAAAACACCAAGAAACCGAAAATCATTGGGACGTGGCGTATCTGCCCGTTGATCCGCTACATATCGGTCGTGGTTATCAAGACGTGGTGCGTATCAATAGCCAATCAGGCAAAGGTGGTGTGGCGTATATTTTACAGCGTCATTATGGTTTTCATTTGCCCCGTTGGACGCAAATTGACTTTGCCAAAGTGGTACAAAAAGAAGCCGAAGCCAAAGCCCGTGAGCTTAAAAACGATGAACTTTTGGAGATTTTTACCCAAACGTATTTGGCTCAGCAAGTGTACTGCTTAAATGATTATCAAATCAATAACAAAGGTGGTAACGTCAGTTTCCAAGGACAAGTGGCAACCCCCGATGGCGTGATTGACATCGTCGGTCAAGGCAATGGCGCATTATCGGCATTTATTGATGGACTAATCAAAGCCACAGGCAAACAAATCCACATCACCAACTATGCCGAACACGCCATCAACACCAAAGCCACCGAAAGTGTCGCAGATGATGATGTGGGCGATGAAACCTATTCGGCAGCAGCGGCGTACATTCAGCTTAGTGTAGATGGACGCATTTATTCGGGCATTGGCACTTGTAGCAGCAGTGTATCTGCCATGCTCAAAGGCACGCTGTCAGCATTATCGCAAACGGTTTAAATCGTGTTCAATCAAAGCCCCATGCTTGCGTGGGGTTTTGCTGTTTTGTTGAGTTTTGCCACGTTTGTGGCGATTGTTTTTTGTGGTGAGTAATCAAATGACAGTAGATCAGGTTATGACGTATTTACAAAATGTGTTATATGGCATTTATCAAAACATTTATGTGGCGCTTGGTGGCTCTTTGGAAAAAGAAGCGTCCAGTTGGCAGGCGAAAGCTCAGGCGCTGCTTACTGTCAGTCTGCGTGCATTGATTATTTTGGTGCTGATTTGGCTTTGTTATTTGGCGCTGCTTTATGCCCTAAAACGCCTTAAAGATCGCCTAAAGCTGTCAGACATACAAATCAGCAAACTGCGCACCGCCATGCACTATGTTTTCCCTGTGATTGGGGTGATTGGGGTGATGACGCAAATCGGCGTCAAGCCAAGCATTGTGCAGGCGACCTTAAAAGCGACGTTATGGGCGATTTTTTATGGCATTTTATGGACAAAAAGCGGACAGATTCTTGCCAAAGTGCTGCGTTATTATCATTTAAATGCGTCCATTGAACAGCTTTTAAAAAACTTAATCTTGGTAACGATCATCTTTTTGGCGCTGACCAGCATTTTGGCACAATTTGGCTTTGACATCATCTCGCTTTTGGCAGGTCTGGGTGTGGTGGGCTTGGTGGTGGGTTTTGCCGCTCAAAGTACCTTGGCAAATTTTATTGCAGGCGTAACCATTTTGGTGGAGCAGTTTTTTCAGGTGGGCGATTGGGTGCGTATCGGTACCAAAGAAGGGCGAGTGGTTAAAATTTCTTTGCGAGCCACGCAAATTTTGGATCGGGATAATATGATCATCATCATTCCTAATGCCACCATGTCATCATCAGAAATTGTTAATTTAACGTCCAAAAAAATGATTCGTTTTGCGGTTAGGGCTCGCATTCCTTTGCACGCTGACATGACCCTTGCCCGTCAAAGCATTCTAAAAATGCTTGCCAAAGAAGAAGTGGTGCTAAAACACCCAGCCCCAATGGCAACGGTGAGCGACATTGGCGATTATGCGCTACAAATCATTGTGCGGTTTTGGGTAGCACCGTTGGCGGTGGCTCAAATTCCCATCATCAAAGAAAACATTACCGAACGGGTCAAACGTTGTCTTGATGACGCAGGCATTGTTGTGCCATATCCACACACGCAAATTTTGTTAGAGAACGACAGGTTGCCCCAAGGTGATAAGCTTGATGGTGAAAAGCTTGACGATGACAAGCCTTATGAAGACTTGCCCAGCGAAGAAAGCGTAGAACAAGCCATGCGTAAAGTGTGATTTGTGTTATAATAAGCGGTTATACAAAAATATGAGAAAATTATGAGTCTTGCCCCTTGTCTGTTTGCCGATCGTCCCTTTGTTGATTTTGATCCACGGTCTTTTTTGGTGGTTATTACGTGCGCTGACGGCTTGGAAAATGCACTGCTGATTGAGCTTGCAAGCTTTGGTTTGACAGGGACGGTAGAGCGTGTGGGGCGTGTGGCGGTCAATGTGGATTTGTCAGCGTTTTATCGCTTATTTTTGTACAGCCGTGTGGCAAGTCGCATTTTATTGCCCATTGGTCATTATTCATTCAAACAAAAAAAGAGCATAGTAACCCAACACAGCACCAACAGCCAAGGCAAAAAAATCAGCCGTCAAGTGGAATTGGTGGAGATTGACGAAGATGTACCCAGTGCTTTGTATGAGTTTGTGGGTCGTTATGATTGGACAAGTATTTTTAAGGTGGAGCAGACCTTTGTGGTGCGTCTTGCCACAGATAAACGCTTGGCGGTCAATCAGCAGTTTGCCACACTGCGTATCAAAGACGCCATCGCTGACAGCTTTAATGCCAAATTGGGCAAACGTCCCGATGTGGATACGCACGCCGCCAACATTAGTATTTTTGCCAGTGCCAATCACAATTTTGCCGAACTGTTTTTGGATTTGTCGGGGGTGAGCTTACATCGCCGTGGATACCGTGTGGCAAACACAAAAGCGCCCCTAAAAGAAAATTTGGCGGCGGCACTGCTTTATGAAAGTGGCTGGCATACAGGCGAGTATGACGCTTTGATTGATCCGATGTGTGGCTCGGGCACGTTTATCAGTGAAGCGTTATTGATGAAAGCGGACTATCCGGTAGGACTAGACAAAGTGCCACAGTTTGGTTTTTATCACTGGGCGTATCATGACGAAACTTTATGGCAGGCGGCGATAGACTTCGCCAATGAAACGTTTAAAAAGCAGCTCACCCACCTAACCACGAGCCCCATGACGGTCATTGCCCTAGACGCTGACCCTACGGCGGTGCAGGCGTGTCATAGAAATTTATTGGCGTCCGCCATAGCGCCTTTATTGCCACAAGTGTATTTGCACACGGCTGCCTTAAGTCAGCTTCCTGTGATTTTGGGCGATAAACTTAACACTGTCCAAAACCCCTTTATCATCACCAATCCCCCTTATGGCGAGCGACTTGGCGACAGTGAATTTATCAAGCCTTTATATCAAGGTTTGGGACTGCTACTAAAAGATGGCTTGAGTAGGGCAAATATCACGCAGGCAAGCCTTGCGGTATTGGCAAGTCATGTAGAAGAAGCCGATATGTTGCCGATCGCCGATCCAAAAACGTTACGTTGTCATAACGGAGCACTGACTGTGTATTTTCGTCATGGGCGTTTGGTGTGGCAAGACAAAGCAAATTTGATAGAAAATTTCGTCAAAAAAGACATCACGGGCGACAATCAAGACTTCATTAACCGCTTACAAAAAAATCTTACTCACCTAAAAAAACTTGCCAAAGCACAAGGCGTGAGCAATCTGCGAGTTTATGATGCTGATTTGCCCAACTATAATGTGGCGATAGATGTGTACGGCGACAAAATTCACGTCCAAGAATATGCCCCACCCAAACAAATTCCCCCTGAAGTTGCCAAACAGCGATTCAATCAAGTTTTGTCAGCGGTGCGTGATGTGTTTGGCGTGTCTCGTGAGTCCATTTTTATCAAAACCCGAGCCAGACAATCGGGCAACGAACAATACACCAAAAACCCCAATGCGGACAATAAACGTAAAAAAATGTACCTTGCCAAAGAAGATGGGGCGTATTTTTATGTAAATTTCAGTGATTATTTGGACACTGGATTATTTATTGATCACCGCCTGATGCGTCAAAAGGTCAAACAAGCCAGCGCCCGCAAACGTGTGTTAAATTTGTTCGCTTATACCTGTAGCGCCAGTGTGCATAGTGCCATTTCTGGGGCGGCTTCTGTAACCAGTGTGGATTTGTCAGAAAATTATTTGATGTGGGGCAAACAAAACTTTGCATTAAATGGCTTGGTATTAGACGCACAAGACGATTTGGGTAATGAGCGTTATCAATTTATTGGGGCGGACGTCTTTGAATGGATTAAAAATAACACCGCTCAATACGATGTGATTTTTATTGATCCACCCACGTTTTCTAATTCCAAAAAATTTAAAGGTACGTTTGATGTACAGCGTGATCATGTGGCATTAATCAATCGTGCGATGAATCGTCTTTCGCCCAATGGAGTATTATATTTTAGTAATAATTATACCCGTTTTGTGTTGGACGAAAGTTTGATGAATCGTTATCAGGTACAAAATATCACTGATAAAACCATTGGCTTTGATTTTGATATTAAAAAACCCATTCATCAAAGTTATGAAATTCGTCATAAAGAGCAGTCAGTACAAAAAGACACTCATAAATATGATGAAGAGTTTAATGTTTCTTCCAAAGAAAATAAAGATAAACCTATCCATAAAACAACCAAACAAAATCCTGTTAAACAAGAAACACCAGCTTATCAACCAGCAAGCAAAACGCAGCGCAAAGATAAATTTGCCAAAGACAAAATCACCAAAGATAAGACCGCCAATAAATCCAAAGATCGATCTTTTTATAAGTCAAACAAAGATAAACGTTTTGATGATAAAAAAGACGTGGCTTGTCATACGCCACCCAAACCCAAAGTGCGTTATGATAAAATTGACGGCAAACTTGTGGCAACCATCATTGTTGATGAGTGATGGGTTTTGTTTGAATTTCATTGATGGCAGTTTTTAAAGAGTAATTTATGCACCCAGACCAAAATAATCAAGAACACAAAGAAATTATTGACGCTTTAACCCAAAAAAGTGAATCATTAGATGATACTACTGATGACGGTCATGACGAAGATCAAAACGAAAGTGCCATTTTAGATTTTGACGATGGCATTAAATCCGCTCGCTTTAAAAAATTACAAAAGAAACTGCGTAAAGAAGTTTCATGGGCAATTCGTGATTTTAATATGATCGAAGATGGCGATGTGGTGATGGTATGTATTTCTGGCGGTAAAGACAGTTTTACCTTGCTGGATATTTTATTGTTTTTAAAACGCATTGCCCCGATTAATTTTGAAGTGGTGGCGGTGAATTTGGATCAAAAACAGCCCAATTTTCCAGAAGACGTATTGCCCAATTATTTAAATGAACAAGGCATTGCGCATTATATTTTGGAAAAAGACACTTATAGCATTGTCAAAAGTGTGGTTCCTGAAGGCAAAACTTATTGTTCTGCGTGTTCAAGATTGCGCCGTGGTTCGTTATATGGATTTGCCAAACAAATTGGCGCTACCAAAATTGCCCTTGGTCATCACCGTGATGACATTTTGGCGACTTTCTTTTTGAATTTATTTCATGGCGGTTCATTAAAAGCTATGCCGCCAAAATTATTGTCCGATGACAAACAAAATGTGTTAATTCGTCCACTGGCGTATGTTGCCGAAAAAGACATCATCAAATATGCCAATTATAAAAAATTCCCCATCATTCCATGCGGATTATGTGGCAGCCAAGAAAATCTACAACGGGCAATGATTAATGATATGCTGCGTGAATGGGATAATGCGCACCCCAAACGTTTGGCGAGTATGTTTAAGGCTTTGCAAAATGTTGCCCCCAGTCAATTGGCGGACAGAGAGCTTTTTGATTTTGAAAATTTAACAGCCCAGCGTGATGACAATACCCGTCTTTTTGAAGGCGATAAAATTCAGGTGGGCGTGGCGGACGCATTGGCGGATATGGGGCTGCCAACCAATCCACAAGTGCAAACTTTTAATCCCAAATTTAATAAAATTCCTGTGATTAATCCTGTGATTGATTAATTTTATATTTGTACACTAAACTTTATCAAAGAGATTGATTTATGAATACATCAGCCGATACACTAACTTTAAATGTCATGATAAGCGCTGAAGCCATTGCCGAACGTATTGCCGAGCTTGGCCATGAAATTAATGCCTATTATCAAAACAGCGATAAAGAATTGGTATTGGTGGGGCTGCTTCGTGGTTCGGTGGTATTTATGGCAGATTTGTGTCGGGTTATTAATAAACCGCATGAATTGGATTTTATGACAGCGTCCAGTTATGCCAAAGGTACGGTATCTAGTGGTGATGTGAAGATTTTAAAAGATTTGGACAGTTCTATTTCTGGTAAAGATGTTTTGATTGTGGAAGACATTATTGACTCTGGACGAACGTTGGCAAAAGTGATGGAAATGCTAAAAACCCGTGAGCCTAATTCCATTGAAATTTGTACACTGGTCTCTAAGCCATCACGCCGTGAAATAGAGCTGCCTGTTAAATTTTTGGGGTTTGAAGTAGAAGACAGATTTATCGTGGGTTATGGTTTGGATTATGAACAAAAATATCGTCATTTACCGTTTATTGGTGAAATTGGTTTGTAAAACTTATATTTATGATTTTAAAAGATATTTTCTTGTATATCTCTAAAAATATTACCTATCATACTACAAAAGCAAAACCCTACCATGTCGGTAGGGTCTTTTTTTTAAGTCTCACTGCTGAGTTCATTTATCCAGCGTTGAATGTCTGACAGCTTCCAACGGGACGCACGATCAAAAATTATCGGCTTGGGAAATTGTTGCTTTTTGATACGAAGATAAATAAAGTCTTTTTTAAAGCCAATCATTTCTTCAACTTCTTTGAGTTTCAGTAAGCGATCAAGCGGTTTTTCTAAAGGATTCATGATTGCCCCTTAAATTATGATGGAAAGTTCGTTGTTACTGTAGTGAGACAAAATTAAACAGACCTTATTCAAAGCCTGTTGTAATCACAGCCCCTGTGTCCAGATCAATGGGTGTGGCGTATGCAAAGCTCTGATCGGGGTTTGTGGTATAAAAGCAAGGAGCGCCTTCGTCATCAAAGTCTGCTTTTGTTACAAAGCCTTGATAATCAAAAGCATTTGGGTTTTCATTGGTGTTGCTTAAATAACACGCCACCATCTTTTTCTTTTGAAGAAGTTGCCCAACGATTTCATAAGCACTTGGTGGTTCTTCAAATAAAATACCATACAACTGTTCAAGCAAAGCGTGATTTTCTGTTGTTGCATGAATGATGGTGGGTGCATTGCAGTATGGACTGTTCTTGCCACACTCTCCTACATAAACAAAATCCGCTGCTGCGCTTTGTGGAATACCGACCATCAGCTTGCGAAATTCATCTAGGCAGCGGGTATTTTTAAGCACAGTCAGTAATTTATGGGACAGCTCTGGACAATACACTTTATCGCCCGCTTTAAAAGTTTTTGGTGTGTTCATCTTTTACTCCAATTTAAAAATATTGATTTCATTCAGGTTTTAAAAAATACCAACCATCTCTACATTCCACATCACCCATCTTGGCGATCATCGCCTTGACAGTCTTGACAGACAATCCAGCCTGTCTGTGCAGGCGTGCCAAATCAATACCACCGCCACGCTGCATGGCAAGTACTCTATAAATGTTTCTTTTGGCGTGTAGTTCAGCTTTGGCTTCTTGAATGCTTTGATATTCACGACAGCTAAAAGATTTCATTTGCGGTATACGTTCCATGAGTTACTCCATCGTGTCAGCCAATGCGATGATTTCTTGATGGCTTAATTGGCTACAGTCGTGTGTCTTGCAATACAGATTTGGGCGGACATATTCACGTTGGATATATTCGTCTTTAAGCTGTAATTCACGGTCGTAGTGATATAGGCAAAACATCAGCGACACCACGGACAGCACAAGTACGAGTGCCAAGATAAGGATTTGGATTAGGAGTTTGGGCATGGGGATTTCCTTTTTTGTTGGGTTGTTGGGGATATTATAAGCATACTTATTATTTGAGTCAATAAAATATGAGTAAAAAATAAGTTTACTGATTAAAAAATCCATAGACCAATGATTTTAAAGGAAATAAAAAACCGCCAAAAATGACGGTCTATGCTAAAATATAACAAAAGTCAAAATTAAGGGTGGAGATGTTGGAAAAAACGATTGGTGATGGTCTTTCAGTGGAGTTTGTACCCCCTTGTGCAAGGTTGGTTCAGCTAGACACTCCGCAAGCAGTAGAGTTTATATATTTGGGATTAAAACAAGTAGGGTATCATACCAATATTGCCGATGTTTGCGGTGTAGAAAAAGCACGCCTAATAACAGCAATCAACAGTTATTGTAAAGACGATTTAGCAACTGCGGATACTTCAACACTACAGGCTATTGGGCGTTTGATTGATGATTATGTTGCTTGTGTTGTTGAGTCTTGAGAAAAAACTCATGTTCTGATGGCATATGAGACCAAAAGAAATCTTGCAGATAATTAAATTCTGCCAATAATTTGGCATGAATAAGTAGGGGCTTTTGACCCATAAGCAGCTTAATCTCATCAGTATTGTGGATTTGTGATAAGTCTATGGTGCCGTCTTCTCTATGTAGAATATTGGGCATGCCTGTAGATGACATGATGGGTATAGGCACAATCTGCAACACCAAACAACCATCAGTATTAAACTGAGAATCGGTATGACACACCGCATTGCGAAACTGACGAATGGTATTATATAGTGGGCGATAATCATTGGTGATAATACGGTATTTTTCGCCCAAACTTCGCACAATAATCAGCATTTCTGTAATGGCGCAGTATAACAAATCATCATCACTTCGGTCAAAAATTCCATTATTTATCAGGTTATTGCCATGATGCAATTGATTGACTGTCTCTGCAATAAAATTATATTTTAGCCCTTTTGCTCCTTTAAATTCTGTTAAATCTTTACCTGCCCAAAGATGTTGCTGATAGTATTCTTCCATTTTTTATTCCTACTTTTTTTAAGCGTCCATGCTCTATCGCTACGCCCAATACTCCAAAGAGACGTATACGGCTGTCTATTGGGCGTAAAAGTCGTTTAGGGCAATTAGACAGGCTATCGAAGATTAAGAGCAGACACGCTTAGACTTGCTGATTGTGCCATCATTACATAAAAACTTGCCATTGGCAGTACAAGCTTTAATACCACCTTTGCTGCCACTACAGGGTTTATTGCCTTTGCCACCGCCGCTGCTGACATAACCTGACGAGCTACCACCTTTGCTACTGCTACGCTTACCTTTGGCAATGGCAGGCGTGCTGATGACAAGCGCCAAAGCGGTCAAGGCAAGCACTAATAAATTAATCACGGATTTCATAAATCACTCCTTTTAGTTGGATTACATTGTTGTTTGTTGCCACTCTTATTTCTAATAAGAGTAGGCGAGTACTTCACAGTGGTTAAAACTATAAGTTAAATAGCCTTGCCAACAGCCCTTTCTTTTTGGGTGTGGGTGTATGTATTTGGGTTTTGGTGGCTGTAACGGTCTTTTGGGTTTTGGTGCTGTTATTGGCAGTTTTGTCCCTTCTAGGTCGGGTGTTTTCGTCATATTCTAAATCAACCCATACCCCAAATATCTCACCATTACTACTATAAATCTTGGCTCGCACGCTTAAATTTTGACAGCTGTCTTTGGGGTAGTCTTGTCGGTAACGTCTGGCGATGTTGCGTGATAGATGCCCAATAGTCCCATAAGGTGAAATGACTGCCACCGCCTGATTGTCATAGGGGTTGTCATCTTCCATATATAAGCGCACATCAATAAATACAGCTTTTCCTTTGCGGTAGGCGTTTTCATCAAAATAACACCGTTTTAAGACATCAAAATAATGGCTTTCCCCAACAATGGGGGTCAAAAACTGATAACCATTATGTATATCAACCATGTTTTGCTCCAAACTTGCTTATCACCACCATTCCAGGACTGACCAATGAAACACCCAACCTATCAAGCGAAACTCATTGGCAATGCGTTCTTCCCCTGTAATTACCATCTCGGCATATTCATCACTGTTATCACTGACCAAGCGTAAGCCATTGTTGGGTAGGCGGTACAGCCTTTTGCACATATACATACCGCCGTATTCAAAGACAAAAATTTTGCCGTCTTTGATGTTTTCTTTGGACGTATCCACCCATATTGTATCGCCGTCATTGATGGTAGGGCTCATACTATCGCCATCGGCAACGGTGGCAAATATCCTATCCCTGTTTGAGCCAATGCGATCAATAATTCGTCTATTGATTCGCAGCTTATGCCATTCATTGCTATAAGCCACGCCCACCGCCCCATGACCGCAAGCAAAAGCAAAATCCTTATAAAACGGCACTTCTATTTCATCGCCTTCTAGCGGGGTGCTGTATGTCCAATCATCAATCTGTCTAAACTGTGGGCTGATATTGGATTGTAGGGCAGGCGTGTTCATGGTGCCTTCGCCAGTGGCGAGCCATTCAGCATTTACATCAAACAACTTTGCCAGCTCTATAAATTTTGTTGTGGTCTTACTGCGTCCGCTTTCAAGCTGACTGTAAGCTGACTGTGAAAGCCCTTCAATGTTTTCTGCAACAGCTGCTTGACTTAAGTTTTTTTGTTTTCGGGCTAACTTTAGTCTGTCTTTGAGTTCCATATCAAACTCCAAATAATGTAAGACATATTATATAAGACCGCTTATATTATAACAAATAAGTAAACTCATTTCATTGTTGATTTTTTTAATGAGTAAACTTATAATACTTATATTTTGCGTGAGATAGATTTCATGAAATCAAAGAATCAAATAATTCAAAGGGTGATAGCGCATTTTGGCTCACAAGACAAGCTTGGCAAGGCATTGGATATCAGTCAATCAGCGATTAGTCAGTGGCTGAACAATCGTTGTGGCATAGAACCATATAATGCATTAAAGATTGAGATTTTGACTAATGGCGAATTTAAGGCGTTGGATTTATGCCCGAATGCTAAAGACGAGCTGGACTGTCTTAAAACCCTTTATCAAACCAACAGCCAACAAGTAGACAAACCATAAAGGAACTCCCCATGACCCCAATGCTACTTCCTACCGCTCCCACCATGTCCAGTCGTGAAATTGCCACTTTGTGCCATAAAGAACGACATTCGTCATATGTGCCAGCAGCTCAACTTAGATGTGCTAACTTTTCAGCACATCTATTTAGACAGCATGAACCGTGAGCAAACAGAGTATTTGCTAGACAAGGAAACTTGCCTTTGCTTGGTCGCAGGCTATAACGCCAAATTGCGTATGGCAATCATCAAACGTTGGCAAGAATTAGAAACTGCCCAGCCACCAATCCCCCAAACTTACCCTGATGCCTTGCGTGCCTATGCCGATGAAATGGAAAAACGCCTTGCCTTGGAGCGACAGGCGAGCATTAACGCCCCTAAAGTCGCCCATTATGACCGTGTGGTGCAGCGCCAAAACCTTATCAATGCCACACAGGTGGCAAGCAAAATCAAGATGTCCGCTGTCATGCTAAACCGCCATTTGTGCGAACTTGGCGTATATAACCAATTGGTAAAGCGTGGCAAGGTATTTAATACATGGTTTATTGAACGTGGCTATGGTCAGATGAAACAAACTGAACTGGGCTTTGATCAAGCCTTATTTACCCATGCAGGCGAGATGTGGGTGATTGAACAGATGATTAGTGAAGGAGTTGTGTAAATGAGTAGTACATCAATTTGGCTGCCCTTATACATTGGCGATATGCTTGCCATGACCACCAGATTGACCACCGAACAAATTGGCGGTCTGCAACTTTTGATGATGGATTTTTGGCAAAAGGGTAATGTGCCCAATGACAATAAAATCATCAGCGCCATTACCCGTCTGACCGTTGCCAAAGTCAAACTTTTTAAAAAGGCAATCATTGACAGCGGTATCTTTTGCTTATCTGATGATGGAAATTCATTGATTTCTGATTATCTTTTGGATAAGAAAAGCGAAGCGGAGCACAACAAAAGTGCCAAACAAGAACGAGCACAAAAAGCAGCAAAGGCTCGTTGGAACAAAAGCGGTCAAGACAAAGTAAATCAAGAGATTGCCACAAACACGCCTGCACAAGCTAGCAATGCTCAAGCATACAATAAGAATGCTACAAGCAATGCTCAAGCAATGCTTGATGAATGCCCTTTACCTTTACCTTCATCTATTAATATAAATACACACACTACGCAGACGGGAGAGTTTGCCACCTTTGCCAACCAACAAGCCTTTGACCCAGTTTTTGACCCAGACCCAAAAGTCAATGAAAAAGCAGGTCAGCTTAGACAACTAAGTTCAACCAGCATCAACGATTGGACACCACCTAGCCTACAAGAAATGCAAAGTACATTGATGATTGCAGGGGTGGTTAATTATCAAACCCTTACCCAGCAAATGTATGACACCGCTGTCAGTGATTTTAAGGCATATTACGCCAATCAAGCCTTGATTGGTAAAGGGGTGTTAAGTACAGACGAAATACGAGCGTCCAAGCTGCGCCAGTGGCTACAAAACGATTTGCTAAAGCAAAAAGCAAGCAAAGGCAAACCAAACACAGCAAAACCCAGTCATCGAGACAACCTAAGAGACCCTGCCAAACAAGCACTATGGGCGAATTTTTATGGCAATAATCAGCCACCAGCCAACCCTGAACCAATCTTAGTCGGAGAACAGTAATGACACAGCTAATCCAAATCCAAAACCCTGCACAACTGGTTGATATTATTCAAAACCTAACCACAGGCTCATTTGAAAGAAAGTTTGCCGATGTTCCCACCTTTGATGTGGTTACTGCGTTCGCCTTTGCCACCAAAGGGCTAAATCAGGATCAATTACTGGTCGGCTTGGACAAAGTGCTTGAAATGGGCTACTGTCCTGACCCTGCTTTATTTCGTCGTTGGTGTCTGGGACATACCACGTTTGATAACACAGACGCCGTGGCAGACAGTTACATCGCCAAAAATGGCGCACTGGCAAATATCCTGCTTTGGCTAGCTGATAAGAGCACACCCATTAGCGTTGCCGAAAAGCAAGCCTACGATAAAACTTGTCATATGTTTAACGAGATAGAGTATGCCAGTAATGCCGATTTTGCTCGGTCGCAGGCGTACAGTTCATTTAAGGACGCTTACGAGCATATTGTCCGTAAGCTTATTGCTGACCGCCAAATATGCCAAATTTATACGCCACCTGTGGCACTAGAGCAGCCCAAGCAGACAGTAGCGCCCAAACCCACGCCTGCCGATACGGAGTTTGTCAATGGTTTGCTTGCCAAGCTAAAAGCGGTAAATAAAATTGAGCGTCCGTCTTAGCATTTTATTAGCAATGTCTTAGCAAAATATATACAAAAACAAAGGAACAAACCCTGTGAAACCATTAAAAACACTTGGCAAAGCGCCTGTGGAACATAAACCAAAAATTAAGCTGACAAGCAAACGTAAAGCAAGCCGTGAGGACCATGAACAAACCGCCTTGATTCAATGGGCGAGTTGGCAGAAATATCAAGATGGTAAATTGTCCAATTATTTACATCATAGCCCCAATGGGGGTTCAAGAAACATCATTGAAGCCACCAAGTTTAAACGTATGGGTGTGATTGCAGGCTTTCCTGATTTGTTTTTATTTATCCCAAAGAGTAGGTATCATGGGTTATTTATTGAGCTTAAAGCCAAGGGCGGGCGTATATCAACTCATCAGCAAGTCATGATTGGGCGACTGACCAAGCAAGGTTATTTGTGTAAGGTGTGTTATGGGGTAAATCAAGCGATTGATGAAATTAAGGCGTATTTGGAAGATGACGAGTAGGCAAGCAACAGTCAAACAAATTTAGTGATATAAATCATTGTCTTGAATAAAAATCAAGTCAATTTCCCAAGACAAGGCAAGCAAATGAGCATATATTACAATCCGACAACAAAACAGACCGCCACCACCAAAGACGACAAGGCGGACGAAAACGGTAATATTTGTGTGCGAATTGATGGTGCGTCATCAAAGCCGATGAATTATCACCAATTTATCCAAGATTTTTGTAGTATGGCAGTAGAGAAACAGCATGAAAGACATAATAATGAATAATAAGCAGGCGATCAAATTCGCTACTCACCCCATCTTTGATATTGATGGCTTAGACTGGCTTTGTCAGCATTTGACCGCCACGCCTGCCAAGTTTGGGGATTTTAGTGTGCCGCCAAAATCTGACAGTCATTATTCGGCTTGGCAAGAAAGGTGTGCGTGTATTGGTATGATGACACCGCCATGCCGTGCTTTGTGTAGTATGCTTGTGTGGGGCATGGACAAAACCGCTTATGAGACAGTGCGTGATTATTTGGCAGGCGTGGTGCTGACCGAATTACGCCAAACTTCCTTGCCTAAAAACTGCTCCCATAACAGGGAAGTGCTATCACACAAAATGGCGCACATGGTGTTATCGTTGCACTTAAATAATGCGTGGGACTTATGCACGGTCAAAGGGCGATTGTACTTTTTCAGTATTGACATCAACGAAAAAACTTATACCAATCAATTCTTAAAGCACCAAAGACTGTTGATTGACACCTTACAAAATTTGGTGGTAGAGATTGAAGTGGCAATAGATGAGTACAAGAAATTGCTGTATGGGAAAAATACCGCTTGACAGCACGATACCCTGTGGGTTATTATTTTGCTATGATGGCTTTAAGTGTAAATAGGCGATTATCCTTTTGGGTGATTGCCTTTTTTTATTGCCTGCTTTCTGACCAAAAGCAGAATGCACCACAGCGTAAACAATCTGACTAGGGCTATTGGTACGCCCACCATTGATGAGACGAAAGCCAACACGCCTGCTTGCCCTGTGCATTGGGTGGCAGGTGTGGCGGTCAGTAGCGGTCGCTCACGACACGGGCAACAAAAACCCCTAGCAAAAACTAGGGGGCTGAGAAAATGGAGCGTGGTGCAATTGACTTGCACATCAATGCCCAATGCGATACAATGTAATAACTTTTTGTTATTACGGTAAACATCATGTTAAGCATTCACACCAAGCCTTTTATTGCTGGCAACAGTCAAGCCATCAGATTGCCCAAAGATTTTGCTTATCCTGAAAATACACCTTTGATTTTAAGCAAAGAAAACGGGGTTATTACCATTCGTCCTGTGCAAACATTGGCAGATGTGCCTAGCTTATTTGCTCAAATAGGCAGTCAAGTCGGTGAGTTTGAGCGTGTAGAATTGGAAGATGATGGCAGGGATTGGTCATGAAGTATATGCTTGATACCAACATTTGTATCTATTTGCTTAAACATCAGCCACTTCCTGTCGTGGCTAAATTTGAAAGTTTACAAATTGGTGATGTGGTGATTAGTAGTATCACATGGGCGGAATTATTGCGTGGCTGTGATGTTTATGAACCAAAATACGCTTTTGATAAGCTTAGGGCATTGGTGCCTGTTGTGGCGTTTAATGAAAAAGCGGCGCAGTGTTTTGCTGAACTATTAAAAGCTTATTCGCATAAACCTAAATTTGATACGCTGATTGCCGCTCACGCCAAAAGTCTTGATGTGATTTTGGTAAGCAATAATACGGCTGATTTTGCCAAATTTGATGTCAAACTTGAAAATTGGGTGTCTTGATTGTGTGCGGTTTAATGACAATCCCTGTCTTATGATGGGGATTTTTTATGGAATATACGGAATATAAGAATGCCTGCTACCCCATGCCGAGCCATTGGCTGTCCCAATCTGGTTACCAGTCGCTTAATGCGTGGCTATTGTGATGACCATGCTCATTTGCGAACAAAGCACCGTTGGCAAGTCCATCAGCGTGGCAAGACCACAAGCGTGGTTATGGTCAGGCGTGGCGTAAACTGCGACAGCAAGTGATGGAGCGTGATGGCTATTTGTGCCAAGTCTGCAAACAACAAGGCAGACTAACCGAAGCGACCGCCGTTGACCACATCAAAAACAAGGCGAGTGGTGGCACAGATGACTTGGACAATTTACAAGCAATTTGCCAGGTATGTCACAGAGCCAAGACGCAGGCGGAAAGCCAACAGGGGAGGGGCGGGTAAAAAGTTCGGGGCTTTGCCCTAAATGACCGCCCCCTACCCAAATTTTTACGACCGCAAAATTAAAAGTTTAGGGGGAAATCAAAAATGGGAGGAATTGCGACAGTCGCAGGGCGTGGGCGAAAACCCAAACCGACAAAATTAAAAGAGCTGAACGGCAATGCTGGCAAGCGTGCGTTGAATAAAAATGAGCCGAAGTTTGACCAGATAACGAATGTTGAACCGCCAGAATGGTTAGAGCCGTTGGCGGTGGAAATGTGGGAAAGGGTCGTCCCCCAACTGTGTGCCAACGACCTGCTTACGGTGGGGGATTTGCATAATGTGGAAGCTTTTTGTACGGCTTACGCACGTTGGCGACAATCACAAGATGAAATCAATAACTATGGCGTGGTTGTGCCACACCCAGAGACTGGGGTTTTGCAAAAAAATCCCGCCGTTACTGTCATGAATGAGACGGCTCGGCAGTTGGTAACTTTTGGGTCGCTGTTGGGTCTTGACCCAAGCAGTCGGGTAAGGCTGACGGGTGGGGGAAAAGCCGAAACGACGGGCAATCCGTTTGCCCAGTTTTTGT
This sequence comes from Moraxella sp., assembly GCA_041781275.1. Classification (GTDB taxonomy): domain Bacteria; phylum Pseudomonadota; class Gammaproteobacteria; order Pseudomonadales; family Moraxellaceae; genus Moraxella. The sequence goes on along the minus strand of JBHAZZ010000020.1, from coordinate 34,584 downwards.
AAAAAAAGAGTACCATCAAAAATGATACTCTTTTTTTTAAGCCACCTATGCGGTGTATGACAAAGCGGGGCGAAAAAATCCACCTTGAACCGTTTTCTAAGCCACCTATGCGGTGTAAGAGTTTAAGCTCAATGGCTTGTTCTTGGACTTCTTTTTCTAAGCCACCCTATGCGGTGTTAGATTATAAATTTTAACCAATTTTTATTTTAAAATCAATCCATTTAAAAATACAGATGACCTTTGACAATGTAGAACGAGCCGAACAATACGCCCGTGATGTGATAAATGGCGATATTGTTGCTAATAAATGGATAAAATTGGCGTGTCAAAGGCATTTTGATGATAAAAAGAAAAGCAAAAACAAGGATTATCCTTACAAGTTTGACCCCGCCAAAGCTGAAAGGGTTGCCAAATTTATCCAGCTACTACCCCACACCAAAGGCGAATGGGCAAGACGGGGCGAAAAGATATTTTTAGAGCCGTGGCAAGTGTTTGCTTGTTGTGTGCCATTTGGCTGGGTTAAAAAATCGGATAATTTACGCCGTTTTCGCACGATTTTTATTTTTGTTTGCCGTAAAAATGGCAAATCAGCCATCGCAGCGGGGGTGGCAAATTATATGTTTTGTGCCGATGGCGAGTTTGGGGCGGAAGTGTATAGCGGGGCTACGACCGAACGGCAGGCGTGGGAAGTGTTTTTGCCAGCCAAGCTGATGATACAACGCACGCCCCAATTAAAAGAAGCCTTTGGCGTGGAAGTCAATGCTTCTAATATGAACCGTGTGGCGGACGGTTCTCGTTTTGAACCTGTCATCGGAAAGCCCGGGGACGGAGCAAGCCCGAGCTGTGCCGTGGTTGATGAATACCACGAACACAAAGACGATACCCTATTTGATACGATGCAAACAGGTATGGGGGCGAGAAATCAGCCGATTATGCTGGTGATTACCACCGCAGGGGCAACCATTGGTGGGGCGTGTCATCTTTTGTACCAAGACGCTCAAAAAATGCTTGATGGCGTGCTAGATATTGATGATATGTGGGCGATTTTGTATGGCAAAGACACGGACGATGCGTGGGATAGCGATATTGCCTTGATAAAGGCAAATCCAAATTATAACATCTCGGTATCGGGGGAATTTTTGCAAGCACGGCAACGAGACGCTAAGACTTCGGCACGCAAACAGTCAGTATTTCGCACCAAACACCTAAACGAATGGGTCGGAGCGAAAAATGCGTGGCTCAACATGTCAAAATGGCAAAACGCCCCTAAGCGTAAAGAACTCCATGAGCTTGAAAATCGCCCCTGCTACATTGGGCTTGATTTGGCGACAAAGATTGACCTAAATGCCCTAATTTTGCTATTTCCACCCACAGCAAACGACCCTTATTATCATGTGCATGGGCGGTATTATCTGCCAGACGCACGAGTTTTGGAAAGTATGGATGGCAACGCCGACCGTTACCGAGCATGGGATAACATGGGGCTACTCACGCTCACGATGGGCGAAGTAGTGGATTTTGATGTCATCAAAGATGATTTGCGTGAGTTTATGTGTCGCTTTGATGTCCGTCAAATCGCCTACGACCCGTGGCAAGCCACCCAGCTTGCCCAAGAAATGGAAAAAGAAGGGGCGACCATGGTGGAGTTACGCCACACAGTACAGAACATGAGCGAGCCGATGAAAGAACTTGAAGCACTCGTATTGCAAGGCAAAATCGCCCACGGCGATTGTCCTTTGCTGACTTGGCAGGCGAGCAATGTCGTGGCGGTGGTGGACAAAAAAGATAATATTTATCCCGACAAAGAGCGAGCCGAAAACAAGATTGACGGCATTGTGGCTCTGATAATGGCTCTTGGGCGTGCCAAATTACACGCCCAAAGTGGCGGGAATATTGATGAATACCTTGATAATATGGTGATTGCCTAAATCGCCCACAAAATTAAGTAGTGGCAAGCTCGCCAATGAGTTCTGGGCGTTTGGCAAGTAAATCAAGCAATACCCGAGCCGAACCGCTTGGCTGTCTTTGTCCTTGCTCCCACGATTTTAGAGTATTAACCGAAATGCCAATGGCACGGGCAAACTGGCTTTGGGATAAATTGGCTTTTTGGCGGATTTGGGCGGGCTGACTGATGACAGTCGTGCGGGCAAATTCACCATTTTTTAACTGCGTTAAAGCCGTTGCCAAGCTATCTTGATGGTCGGCAAGGTCGGGTTCATCTGCAATGATGGCTTGCATGACTTCGCTTATGTCAAAATTGGGTAGGTTTTTCATCATTTGCTCCTTATTTTTTGGACTTGGATTTAGAGTTGGCAAGTTTTTTGGTTTGTGCTTTGCTTAGGTCTTCACGCTCATTTTTGGGGTAGATGGCGACAGCGACAATCAACCCATCATCAAGCATATTGTAATAGATGACCCTAACTCCGCCCCGTTTGCCGTGTCCCTTTGCCGAATAACGGATTTTACGCAATCCTTTGGCATTGGGGATAACATCGCCTTTTAAAGGGTTCTGTGCTAAATATTCAAAGAAATCAAGGCGTTCATCATCTGTCCAGATGTCAGATACTTGGCTAATAAATTGGTCGGTTTCAGCGATGGTGTACATGGTGGTTTATCTCTTAAATAATACATAGTATTATAATACAATGTATTATAAAAGCAAGTGGAATTTTAAATTTTAACCGCCAAAAGGCGGTTTTTAGTATCAAAGGGAAAATGACAGATGAAATTTTTCGGTTGGCTCGGCTCATTGTTTGGGCGGTCTCGCCTTGACAAGGGGCAGATGTCCGACCCCTTTACTGGCACAACATCGGCAAGTGGCAACGCCATTAACGCCGAAACCGCCCTTAAACTGTCAGCAGTGTGGGCGTGCGTGCGACTGCGTAGCCAAGTCATCGGCTCTTTACCCCTACATTTATACGGCAAAGACAAAAAAGTGGCAGAAAACCACCCCTTGTATCGCCTATTGCACGACAGCCCCAATGCCGACATGACCGCAAGCGAGTTTTGGGAAAGCATGGTGGCAAGTCTTGATTTGTGGGGCAATGCTTATGCACTTATCGTCCGCCATAAAAAGACGGGTCATATCATCGCCCTAGATGTCCTAAACCCCGAGCGAATGAGCGTATCACGAGGCAAAGACGGCTTAATTACCTACATTTATCAAGAAAATGGCAAATATACCCGCTATGTCGCTGATGAAATTTTACATATTAAAGGCTTTTCGCTTGATGGACTGGTAGGTTTGTCACCCATCAGCTACCAGTCGTCTGTCATTGGACTGCAAACAGACGCCAACAACGCCACCGCCCACGAGTTTAGAAACTCGCTTAAAGCAGGCGGATTTTTAAAAACTGGCAATAGTACGCTGACCGAAGAGCAGCGAGAACGGTTAAGAAAGAACCTAACCGAGTTTGGCAAGCCTGAAAATGCGGGCAAATACATGGTGCTAGAAGCAGGCATGGACGTCGCAGGCGGGCACAGCCTTAGAATGAACCCGCAGGACGCACAGCTTTTGGAAAGTCGCTATTTTGGTATTGAAGAGATTTGTAGGATTTTTGGCGTGCCGCCCCAGCTTATCTATCACACGGATAAAGCAAGCTCGTGGGCAAGCAGTCTTGAAAATATGAATTTGGGCTTTTTGATGTACAGCTTACGCCCTGTTTTAGTAAAAATTGAACAGGCAATCATCAAAAAACTACTAACCCCTGCCGAGCGCACCCAATACAAACCCAAATGGAGCGTGGAAGGACTACTACGTGCGGACAGTAACGGGCGGTCAGCATTTTATACTTCGGCATTGCAAAATGGCTGGCTGACAAGAAACGAAGTCAGAGAGTTAGAAGATTTGCCACCGCTTGATGGGGGCGATACGCTGACGGTGCAGACCAATTTAACGCATTTACAAAATTTGGGGAAAAATGAATGACTTTACAAACAAAATCGCTGTCTTTTAAGGCAGAAAATTTACAAGATGACGGCACATTTAGCGGATATTGTAGCGTGTTTGATGTTGTGGACAGCTATGACGAAATCGTCAAAAAAGGGGCTTTTGTGGACAGTCTGAACGACTGGCAAGCCAAAAATAAAATGCCACCGATTTTATGGCAACACGACCGCTCCGAAGTCATCGGTGTTTGGACAAAACTTTATGAAGATGAAAAAGGCTTGTATGGCGAAGGCAAACTACTGATTGATGACGTGGCAAAGGCAAAAGAAGCCCACGCCTTGATAAAAGCAGGGGCGATTGATGGGTTGTCTATCGGCTATCGCACGCAAAAATACCGTTATAATTCGGACGATGACACCATAGACCTGCTAAAACTAGATTTAAAAGAAGTGTCTATTGTTACCTTTCCTGCCAATGCTGACAGCACAGTAAACAATATCAAGGCGGCAGCCAAACAAGAAAAAGACGCAAAAACCGCCATTGCCATTCTAAATAATATCAATTTTTAATGAATACAGGAGCTTATATGAGCGACACACAAACTGAACTGGCAAAAAAGTTTGCCGAAGCGGTGGACAAAGTTAAAGAAACCGCCGAACAGATGAAAGGTCAGATGGCAAATGGCGAAAAGCTGTCGCAATCCGCCATTGACAAAGCCGATGAAGCGCTTTTGGCGATGAACGAAGTGAAATCAAGACTTGATGAACTGGAACAAAAAGACGCACGCCGTCCGTCTGACAATGTGGATTTTCGTACGCTTGGCGAGAAGTTTACAGGCTCGGACGAATACGAACAGCTCAAAGCCAATCAAGGCACGGGGGCTAAAGCCAAATTGGAAATTAAGGCCAACATCACTTCTGCGACCACTGACGCCGATGGTTCGGCAGGTTCGCTGATTGCCCCACAACGCTTGGGTGGTGTCATTGCTACACCCAACCGCCGTTTGACGGTGCGTGATTTGTTGATGGCAGGCTCAACTGACAGCAACAGCATTGTCTATATGCGTGAAACAGGCTTTACCAACAACGCCAAAGCCCAAAATGGCGAAGGTGCGAAACTGGCTCAATCAGATATTAAATTTGATGAGCAAAATGTGGCGGTTAAAACGCTTGGGCATTTTGTCAAGATTTCTAGCCAAGTCTTAGATGACGCAAGCCAGCTGGCGAGCCACATTGATGGACGGCTGACCTATGGGCTTAAATTGGTGGAAGAACATCAAATTCTAAATGGCGATGGTTTGACCAACAACCTAAAAGGCATTATCCCGCAAGCCACCGCTTTTGCTGACCCTGCAAGTCTTGCCAAATATACCATCATTGACCAACTTCGCCTTGCCATGTTGCAAGCGGTACTGGCTGAATATCCTGCCAGTGGTCATGTGCTTAATCCGATTGACTGGGCTAAAATTGAGCTGACCAAAGATGACAACGGTCGTCATATCATCGGCAATCCACAAGGCACATTATCGCCAACATTGTGGGGCGTGCCTGTGGTAGCGACGCAAAGCATGGGCGTGGGTAAATTTTTGACGGGGGCGTTTGATTTGGGGGCTCAACTCTTTGACCGCTTGGCAAGTGCGGTGGAAGTGGGCTTTGAAAATGACGACTTTACTCGTATGCTTTTGACAATCCGAGCCACCGAGCGACTGGCATTGGCGGTGTATCGTCCAGAAGCGTTTATTTATGGTACGCTTGCCGATAAAGTGTAAGGCAAGCAAAACCCCTGATTGCAGTCATAATCAGGGGTTTTTATTTACCATAAATCTTGAAAATTGGCGAAAAGCCAATCACGAAATTAAGGATAACTTATGCAATACCAGGTAGTACGCCAGCACTACGGCGATAAACAGTATTTTGATGGCGATGTGCGTGTTGTGGATAATGATGATGACGCAGAAGCACTGATGGCTATGGGGCTGATTGCACCGCTTGATGATGGCAAGGGGCAGAAGAGACCCGTAAAGAATAAAGCTGACCCCAAAAGCGGTCATGAGACCGAATAAAACAAAAACCCAACTTTTGGCGAAGTTGGGTTTTAGACGAAATGATATAAATATTAGGGATATTTATAAAATGAATTTTAACATAGATTTGGGTCAATGGGTAGTAAAAATGTTAGACAAATACGAAACTTCGCAAAAAGTGCGTAACCTTATCCATGCGATTTTATTTTTGGTGTTTTTATTTGCCGTTGCCAGCATTTTGCAGGGCGTTGGCGCAGTCAAGTGGTGGTAGTATGACAGAGCTAATACCTATTCATGTAGCGATGGCTCATCTATACGCCGATGACGCTGATTTGGAGCAAGTGGAGCGTAAATTGGCGGCGGCAGTCGTCATCGCCGAAAACTACATGGGTCGCAAACTCTATGCTACTCACGATGATTTGCAGTCCGCCCAAACCCAAGCCAGCCTAGAACGTAAGCAGTTGGTGTACGATGATGACGAGATTTATCAGCACAAACTTGCAGAATTAAACAAGCAAATCCGTGGCGTGGTCATCAACTCAGCCATTGAGACGGCAATTTTACTTATACTTGGTACGCTGTATGCTTACCGTGAAGATGTGGCGGCAGGCGTGGCAGAATTGCCAATGTCTGCTAAATTCCACTTGCAACCGTATCGGGTTATGGGGGTGTGATATGGCGTTGCAGGCGGGTAAGTTAAGGAATCGTCTCAAATTTTATCAACAAACGTCCACTCGCTCGCCCACAGGGGCGGTCGCTATCAAGTGGGAACACGTTTTGACCCTGTGGGGGCAGTTTACCCCGCTGTCGGTCAAGGACATCATCGCAGGGCAAGCACATGGTACGCAAATATCAGCACGCTGTATGATACGTTATCGTGCTGATATTGACAGTGCGATGAGACTACAACACGCAGGGCAGATGTATGAAATCGTGGGTGAACCGTTGGCGGACAATGGCTCTGGACGTGAGTATTTGACGCTGATGTTAAAGAGTGTCAGCAATGATGGGTTTTTGGGGTAAAATAGATTAACTGTTTGAAAATAAAAAAGGTTTTTATGGTATAATAGGGCGTACCGCCGTGTAGGCGGCTTAGAAAATCACTGCCCCAGCGTTTCGTGCAGCTTCTTCGTGTACCGCCGTGTAGGCGGCTTAGAAAAGATACAGCATGGATTTTCAATTTTTTATCAAGTGTACCGCCGTGTAGGTGGCTTAGAAAACTAATTCGACATGAACACGCCGATCAGAAATTGTGTACCGCCGTGTAGGCGGCTTAGAAATAGCGAAGAGCGTGTGCTTGATGAAGTAACAAGTGTACCGCCGTATAGGTGGCTTAAAAAAAATAAAACCACCTGAATTAGGTGGTTTTTACTTTTTACCAAATTACTTGTAAATCATAATTGGCGCAATGACCATCGGCACTGATAAAACTAAGCTTATTAACCATCGCAAGGCTGATGAGCATTCTATCAAAGGGGTCTTTATGATGAAATGGCAAGGTTTGCAAAATCTGACTGTCTGCCCACGTTTGATGAATGGGATAGATTTGCTTTTGGGTAAGCAGATCAGCATAACGTGTTTGCCAGTTGTCTACCATGATGAGTTTGCCTGTGCTGACCTTGATTGCCATTTCGCTAAAGCTTAAGGGGCTATAATACAGCTTATTGTTTGGGTTTTTGATGATTTGTTTGGCTTTGGTGCTTAATTTGTCTGGGCAAGACAACAGCCAAATGATGATGTGGGTATCTAGTAAATACATTACATATATTCCTTAAAATCATCAAGGGGCGCATCAAAATCATCAGATATGGCAACGAGTAAATGCTCGCCACCGCCCAATGTGCGTTCACCAAGCCATTCGTTAAGATGATTGATCAGGTAGTTTTCGGGGGTTATGCCTTGCTCTTTGGCTTGATTGATGATGATTTGTTCAATATTTGGGGGTAGGTCTAGTATCATGGAGTAGCTCCTTTCAGTGATTGGATTTCACGCATGATGTCAGCAAGTGCGTTTGTGATGTCCGTGCAATGAACTTCAGACTTTTCATGAGTAAAAGATTGTTCAAGCCGTGCCACAATATCCGCTGTCATGGTGCGATTATGCTCATCAGCAGACGCACGGATTTTATCTTTTAGCTCGTGTGGTAGGCGGATTTTGAATTGTGCGTCTGTTTGTTCATAGTAATTTTTTTTACTCATGTTTAGTTTCCTTCTGTTAGGACATTGTTATGATAAATTATGTCTTAAAACTTCAACTATGGTTATCATAACCATGGTTGAAAATATTTAAAAAATAAACCTACTAGGTATTGACATAAAAACCTAATAGGTTTATTCTATCACACATAGACCTGCAAGGTCTATAAAAAAAAGCAATAAAAAAGCAGGTTGCACTCGCCAAAGTCTCAACCTGCTTAGAATATCAACCACTAACATAAGGAAATATCCTATGGTTAATGTATCACAGGCAGTTAATTCTGTCAATTCTCTGACAACCATTGACTTTTATGGTCAGCCACTACTAGCAATGGTTCAGGATAACACTGTTTATACTGCGCTAAAAAACATTTGTGAAAATATCGGACTTGATTGGACTGCACAACGCCAACGTATTATTCGTGATGAAGTGCTAAATTCAACCATTCGTATGGTACAAATGGTTGCAGAAGATGGTAAAAACCGTGAAATGCTCTGCCTGCCAATACACTATCTTAATGGTTGGCTCTTTGGTATAGATGTTAGTCGTGTTAAATCTGAAATCAAAGACAAACTTATCACTTACAAAAAAGAGTGCTATCAAGCCTTATTTGATTATTGGCATAAAGGAGTGGCGGTCAATCCACGCAAAACAACCGCAGACGACCGCACGCCCCTGCGCCAAGCCGTCAGTATGCTAGTTGGCAAATGCAGCTTGGACTACAGTACTGCCTATACGCTCATTCACCAATATATGGGCGTGGAGTCTATTGATGAGATTGCATTGGCTGATTTGCCTAAAGCAGTGGCGTATGTGCATGAATTAATAATAAAAGCAAATAAGAGTGTACAATCTGATGTTCGTCTGTTGCAATCTGCGCAACATTTGGCGTGGCATACTGAATTTATTTATTCATGGTATAAAGCGATAGAAAAGCCTTTTCGGTCTTTATCACCCAAGCTGAGCTGTCAGATACACGGTCATATTGTTCATGCTAAAATCTGTGCCAATCATATCGAGCAGCAAGTAGGATTTGGCGGCATGGATAAACGTATCTTAGAAAATAAAACTTGGGCGGTCGGGTTTGATGGCTTAAGTTAATCTGTAATCATTATCTGTAAACACCTGTGAAACACCCTGCCTTTCTGACGATGGGTGGGGCGTTGGTGTTTGTTTTTTAAGGAATTGTGATGTCTGTAGAAGTTCGTATTGAAGGTTTGGCAGAGCTTGACGCTAAATTAGCAGAGCTAACAAATGCAGTGGCAGGCAAAGTGCTTCATCAAGCTTTAATGTTTGCAAGTACACCTATGCTTAAAGAAGCAAAAAGCAAAGCACCTGCCACAGCTTTACCATACAAACGTTATGCGTCCAACGCTAAAGGCGGTAAACGAGCTAAGCGGGGCGAGGGGCAATATGTTGTTCAGCAGGCGGGACTTTTGAAAAAACATATTCGTCGCACAAAAATGAAACTCAAAACCAATGGGGCAGGGATTGGTATTTATGTTTCGCAAAAAGGTGGGACTGGCAAAGTGCCATTCTATTGGCACATGATAGAGTATGGCACAAGCAAAATGCAGGCTCAACCCTTTTTGCGACCCGCATTTCATAACAATAAAGAAGTGTCAGTAACTCGCTTTGGCGAAAAGCTCAAACAAGCCATTGACAAAGTGGCTCAGGGGTAGATATGAATGCTGGTACACAAATTTTTAAAATAATGGGAGATTTGGTTGGTGGGCGGGTATTCCCCTTAATCCGACCTGAGACCGCCGCCGATGACACACCGTACATCATCTACACCCCCATCAGCTCCCAGCCCATCAATAGTCTTGATGGTTTTTTGGGGCATGAGTACACCCAGGTGCAGATTGATGTTTATCATACAGACTATGATGAACTGGATTCTTTGGTTAATCAAGTGATTGATAAATTTAGAGAATTAAATTCATCAGAATTTTTGGGGCGACAACAGCTTTACGATGACAGTGGGCTGTATCGTCAAATTTTAGAAGTTCAATTTTTTACAACAACGGAGTAAATTATGGCAGTAGAAACTGTTGCAGAGAGCTTACATCAGCTCAAAGTGTCCACCGATGCAGGACAAAACTTTAAGAAAATCCTGCACTTGCAAAGTGTAGATATTCCCGCCCAAGAGCGTGAGACAGATGACATCACAGCGACAGACGACACCCGAGAAGTGCTTGTGCCTGTCAATTTCACCAAGGCAGGCGAAATCAACTTTGAATATGTGCTTGACCCCACCGATGCTGTCCACACATCTTTGCAGACTTTGTACGACACCAACGGCAAAGCCAAGTGGCAACTTGTGTTTGATGACCCCAAGGTCAAAGGCTATGAATTTGAAGGCATGATTAAAAAGCTGTCTGAAAAAGCCGAAAAAGGCAAAAAACTACGTATTGAAGGTACTATCAGTATTGTTGGTGGTCTTGCCAAAAAACTCATTTCTTAATTTATCAATAAACAGGAGAGATTTATGTCTAATCTTAAAAACAACATTCTTGCTATTGCTAAAAAAGGTCTTACTCCATTCAAATATGAAAGTGCTGACCTAAAAACCCCTATTTTTGTCAAAAACATGACAATCGGCGAGCAAGAAGTGTATTGGAAAATACTTGAAACAACTAAAAAATCTGGCAATAAAATGAATGCTACGGCATTTGCTCAAGTTGTGTGCGACGAAGCAGGCGAGTTGGTGTTTGGTGAAAATGATGTTGATGAAATCAATAAACTACCCAGTAAAATTGTGTTGGGCGTGGTTAATTTCTTTGTTGATAAAAATGGACTAAACAAGAGCGCCAAAAATGCCGCTGATGATGCCGAAAAAAACTAAGACGCAGCCCAGAGCTGCGTTTTTTGTACAAACTTGCAGGTCATCTGGGTAAGACAGTGTATGAACTAAAGCAAACAATGTCTTATCAAGAATTTATGGAATGGGTGGCATACGATCGCTTAGATCCAATTGGCGGTTATCGTCAAGATCTAAATACAGCGCTCTTGGCAATGATGCAATCGAGTGATCCTAATGCTAAGTTGTCTGATTTTATCTTGATAGACCCAAATCCAATCAGCGAGGAAATGGCGCAAGAGCAAGAACTTCAAGCTTATAAAGAACAGCAAGAGGCGCAAAAACAGCGTCTGATTGCGATGTTTGAAGGTTTATGTGCTTGCTAGATGATAACAAGCTCCGTGTGGGGCTTGTTATTGATGTGATTGTTGATGTATGATGTTGCTATTATTGCTTTGGATTTGGAGCGACAAAATGAAGTACCTTACAGTTTTGTTTTTTTTTGTGGTTGGTGTCATGGCGAATGCAAGTTCAACAAGTACTGTTGTTGCCGATAACGATCAGACAAACCAGCAAGAAAATAGAAATATTTATGCTTATTCTAAATCGGGTGCAGAACAAAAGTTTTTAGAAAACGTCAAAAATAAAACAGTAGATAGAGATGTTACTATTGTTGTCCCGCATTCTTCAAGCAAGCCTTTGTCTGTAAAAATACCTACCTCTCAGGGCATTCAGACTGTCCATGTAGAAGAAGAAGGAGTTTTTCCAGACGAAGCGATATCAGATGAAGTGATTTATATGGATTATGATAAAAGATGGGTACAATACAATCAATGGCAATATTTTAAAACAGATAATGAATTTGATAACAAGGTATTCAAGGTGGCAAGCCTTATTTCAAATGACAAAAATGCCACACTAAGAATTGGCTATGACACAAAGGACAAGCAATATCAGAAACCCATTATAACAATTGATGTTTCAGGCAATATAGATGGTGATAGTTGGCATAACTTTCTATGTATAGACAACTGTTTAAACATAGATTTAAATGTAGACGGTAAGAAATACCAAAAAATAAACATGGCTTATAATGGCGATAAATCATTAATAGCTAGAAAGCCAACAGTTTTATTAAATTACATTAAAAATGGCGAAATCATCAAAATTAGACTTAGGTCTGTAACTGGTGATTATTTGATATATGAATTTGAGCCTGAAGCAATTTTGGATCTAAAAAAATTAAAGTCATTATAATGTGATATTGCTATGAACCGCCTTTATAGGCGGTTTTTTATTATAAGGAAAAAATAATGTCTCAAGTTTTGGAGCGACTACAGCTCATCATGGAGGCGGACACTGCTAATTACATTAGTCAAATGAGACAGGCAGGCAGTGAAAGTCGTAGTGTGTTTGGCGACATCATGACGGCAGCAAATACGATGGCAACTGTAATGACGGCATCAATGGGTATTGCTGCAAGCGCAATGGGGGCGATTGTTACACAGCAAGCAGAGCTGGCAGGCGAGATTGAACGTGCTTCTAATTTAGCAACAGTAAATACAGATACTTTTCAGTACTGGGCAGCAGGAGCTAGGGCAGTCGGCGTGGAGCAAGAAAAACTTGGCGATATTTTAAAAGACACTAACGATAAAATCGGTGATTTTCTTGCCAACGAAGGTGGGGAAATGCAAGATTTTTTTAAAAATGTCGCTCCAAAGATTGGCGTTACAGCTGATCAGTTTCGTGGTTTAAGTGGCGCAGAAGGCTTACAGCTCTACTACGACAGTCTTGTCAAAGCCAATGTTGGTTCAGCGGAGATGACGTTTTACATGGAGTCTATCGCTGACGAAGCCAGTGCCTTGATGCCCTTACTTAAAAATGGCGGAGAACAGCTAAAATATTGGGGCGAGCTTGCCAAAGACACAGGCTATATTATGAGCAAAGAGCTGATTGCCGCCGCCAAAGCCTTTGGCGAAGAGACCAAGGTGATGGGCATGAGATGGCAGGGCTTTAAAAATCAGGTGTCCGAGCTTGTCTTTCCACCATTGACAGCGTGGCTAGATGATTTAAATAAGACAGGTGGTGCATTTGACACGCTATCCAAATCCATCATCGCCAGTATGCATGGCATTGGTGAATGGATTGATAATGGCGGACTGCACCAAATCACAGGGCTTGTTGGTGTGGCGGCGGTCGGGGCGTTTGTTCAATTTGGGGCGAGCGTTGGGGCTACCATACCCACCTTGTACGCACAAAGCACAGCTCTTATGGCAAACACAGGGGCGACCATCGCCAACGCCACCAGCCAAGAACGACTTGGGGCGGTATTGATGGCACTGGTGCAGGGTCATACGCCTGCTCAGATGGCACTACATCGCTACACCACAGCGATGACAGGAGCGATAACTGCCACCGCCGCCTTTGTGCGTAATCTGCCTGCCAAAATCACAGGACTTGGTGCGTCCACCACGGCAATCTTGGGTAATACCCGAGCCATGCTTGCCAATGCCACCGCCAATCTGACCATGGCAAACGCTCAAAAGGTAGCCATCGGATCTAGCATACTGCTTGGGCGTGGCGTGTTGGGTGTGGGTGCAGCTTTAGGTGGTGTGGCTGCAATATTAAGAGCTAATCCGCTTTTGACACTAGCTGCAATAATGTCGGCAATCGTCATTAAAGCAGAAGGTTTACAAGGAGCAATAAAAAGCCTTGGCGATACCGCACGTCTAGCAGGTGTCATGTTTGAAGATTTTGTCAGTAATGCTGTTGATGGCTGGGGCATGATTTTTGATGTGGCGGGCGATGTGCTAAGTGGCTTGGTTGGTAACACGGACAAATCCACGGTCAGCATGACAGGCTATTTTGGTGAGATGTTTAAAAATACCCAAGGCGGATTTGTTGGCTTGGTGCAGGTTGGGGCAAGTGTTTTTGATAATTTGGTAACTTATGGCGTTACCTTTGCCAAAATGACGGTACAAAACCTAAGTAATGGCTGGATTGCCATCAAAAACGGCGTTCGGGCGATGGGTAACACCATTACTAGTATTCTTGAAGGTACGGCTAATGTCGGCGTGCGATTTGTCAATAGCATGATTGATAGGGTCAATGAGCTGATTCGTGGGATAAGTTCGGTATCGGTTTTCTTTGGTGGTCAGGCAATCAGCGAAATAAAACACGTTGCCCCAGTCAGCGTGGGTAGACTAAGTTATGAAGAATACGCCATTAATCCAAATTTTGACACTCAGCTCTCACAAAATAAAGTTACCGCCGCCAGAAATTATGTAGATGAATCAATAAAAAGCGGTCAAAAACAAGCAAAAGCAAATGAAGCTGTTACTAAATCTTTGCAAGAGCAACAGCGTGCTTATGCAGGCGTGGAAAATAAAGCCGACGAAGCTGGTAAGGCAGGAGAAAAGGCTGCTAAAAAAGTAAAGCAGGCAAACGATAAAGCAAATCAAGCTGTTTTTGATCTCGCAAAAAACATGACAGAGCAACTCATTGAGTGGAACAAACAATGGTGGCTTTGGAATAGATATCCTGTCAATGAGTTATTAAACACTCAGACTGCTAAAATTGATTATGAAGCCAACAATATACATGGTAAGTTTTTTGGACTGGATCAGAGCGTTAAAGACTTGATGGCTGATACTGCAAGAACAATGGACGAGATTTCAGCAGGGGCTGAATTATATGAAAAAAATATAGATCTGGCTAAACAATTATACGCACTTAAAAACAGCGATAGTGAATATCTGAGTTTAAGATATGATCTTTATAATGATGCTAATCCCTTAAGCTTAGCAGCAGAAAATGTTAAACAAGAAACGTTGGATTTTGCAGCTCATAGAGAGTTGGCTTCATATCAAAACTCAATCAGAGAAACAATAGAAAGTCTTAGAGAGCAAGATAATCTTTTGGCGGAAAGCAGTAAATTTGCTCAAGATTTAGCAGTCATTGAAAATACTCGTTTAAAAACATTAGGAAAATATGAGTATTTAAAAGAGATCCACGAGAACTATTATGAAGACATTGAGCAGTCAGCTAATGAATTGGCAGAAATGAATAAAAGATTGGTTGTGCAAACAGCATATAAAGAAATTGTAAAAAGTCAAATCAGCGATGAAGAAAATAAGTTGAATATCTTAAAAGAACAACTTGACATTATATCGGAGCAACATAAGTTATATGAGAAACATTCTGCGTCTAATAGTATGCTAGATCCAAACCATAGGGACATTTTAGATAATGCAAGAGTGAGTGTTTTGCATAATGCTTTAGGACTGCCAAAGAAAGAATTAAGCCCGATGGAGCAATTGAACAAGAAATTTGATGATGGAAATAAGTTGATTGACATCTATGAAAAAAATGGTTTGGAAAAGTACAAAAATGATCAAGATACGATGACTAAAATCATGCAAGAAGCACAAACTGCACGTGAAATACTGACAAAAAATCACAGGCAAAATATGCTAGATCTGCAATTATCTATGTCTCAAGATATGCTTGGGTCGCTGGCAAATACTTCCAAAACCGCCTTCGGTGAGCAATCCAAGTTTTACCGTGCGACATTTGCCGCTGAAAGAGGTGTGGCTATTGCCAGAGCAATGCTTGCGCTTAAGTCAAATATTGCCCAGGCATCAAAAATCGGATTTCCGGCGAATATACCCATGATCGCAGGGGCGTTCGCACAAGGCATGTCAATCGTCAATGATATCCGAGCCCTCAAAGCCCCTGTTATCGGACAAGCCCACGACGGTATTATGAGCGTGCCAAAAAGCGGAACGTGGAACTTAGAAAAAGGCGAGCGTGTACTGCCACGACACACCGCCCAAAATCTTGATAATACGTTAAATCGCTTGCAAGGGCGTGGAGAAACCAAAGTTATCATCAATAACTACACAGGCGAAAGCGTACAAACTGAACATCAAGACAATGGGGACTTAATGATAACAATCGGTAAGATGGTCGGTGACGCCATCGACTACAAGCTTGCCGAGCGTGATGCCAAGTCGCACCGCCAAGGCTGGGGGTATTAATGCAGACCTTTGATTACAAATTTAACATGGGTGCGTCTATTGAGACCACCCAAACTGTGCTAAAAAACCAATATAACGACGGCTATGTACAGCGTGTCAGCGTCGGTATTAACAACCGCCGTGAAATCTGGTCAGGCAGTAAAACTGGTGATTATGAGACGGTGATTAAGCCAATCATGGACTTTATTGATGCGCACAAAGGGGCAAAGCCCTTTTATTGGGTCAATCCCTTTGGCGTCAAAAATAAATATGTTTGTGAAGGTTACAGTGTCAGCCAGCGCAAAGGTAACTTTTGGCAGATTAGCCTAAAGTTTGAACAAGTGTTTTAATTTTATCTCGACGAAATTAATTTCGTTAACATCAACCAAGCCCTTGATAGTCAAGGGCTTTTTATTTGGAGTAAATCATGAATGATGTAGCAACTATCGAAACAGACGGCGAAAGCGTACAAGTACAGCTATTAAGCCGTGAAGAAGCCAATCTAATCACAAGCTTTATCAACCAAGTCGGTATGTGGACGGCAAGCCACGGCGATAAAGCCAGCCATATTGAAATCGTCTATTATCCTGAAGATGATGGTTTTGAAATCACCAACAACGAAGAAAATAACGGCTTACTTCGTCGCAATCGTGTCAGCGTGTTTCGGGGTGAGCTGATTGCTTGGGCAACACAGCAAACCCAACAGCTAAAAGGCTGGGACAATGCACGCACGGTTACTGCCTTTGCTGTCGTGTATCGTGATGGTGAGTTTGGTGTGCTATGCAAGACCGCTGACGCACAAACCGCTGAAGCTGTGTAATAGATACAGGTGCAACAATGGCGTTAAGTGCAGATATCCAAAAACAATCCGTTGATGGCTTGGTAACGCTTTACTGCCTTGACGCCCGTCGTCAAGGTGGCGATGTGTATTATTTCCACAATCATCATGGCGGGGTCATCACCTTTAAGGGCAAAGACTACGCCCCAACGGCGGTACAATCCATCGGACTTGAGACCCGTGGCGATGGCAAGGCAAGTATGCCAAGCCTAGTGTTTGACAACAAACTGGGCGAACACTGGGGCGGTATGCACGCTTTGACACTGCAGCGTGGGGATTTTGTTGGTGCGGTGCTTACCGTCTATACCACGCTTGCCAAGTATCTAACCAGCTCAAATCCTGAGTACAAAAAGCAAATTTGGTATGTTGAGCAAAAAAAGCGAGCCAACAGCCAAATCGTTGAGTTTGAGCTGTCAAACCCTGTGGACTTTGGGCAATCTCAAATTCCTGTGCGTGTCATTGGCCATCATTGTCATTGGGCGATGACGGGCGGCTATCGGGGTGAGTGCTGTGGCTATACAGGAATGGCAATGTACACAGTCAATAATGAGCCAACGGACAATCCAGCGCTGGATATGTGTAATGGCTGGTTTGACGGTTGTGAAATCCGCCACGGCAAAGGCAATCCCTTGCCATTTGGTGGCTATCCTGCAGCGGGGTTAATCTGATGCGACTATCCAAGACAACCAAAGACGCCATCAAATCCCATGCACTTGATGCTTATCCGCATGAGTGCTGTGGCTTGATTATTGATGGCGATTATCAGCCTTGTGTCAATATTGCTGCCGATACGCTAAACGGCTTTGAGATTGACCCTGCTATGCTAGTCAATGCCGACATCCAAGCCATCGTACATAGCCACCCTGATGGTGAGCCCATGCCGTCTGAGCCTGACCGTGTGCAGATGGCGTTACATGGCGTGCCGTGGGTGATTGCATCGGTCAATGATGGCGTGGTCAATATCCGCACCCATAAGCCCAAAGCCTACACTGCACCACTGGTCGGGCGTGAGTATGTGCATGGCTTACAAGACTGCTACAGCTTAGTGCGTGATTATTACGAGCGTGAGTGTGGCTTGATACTGTCAGATTATCCTAGAGCCGTGGACTGGTGGGAAGATGAAAACAGCCCAAGCTTGTATGCTGAAAACTTTAAAAATGAAGGCTTTGTTGAAGTACCACTGTCTGACTTACAAAAACATGATGTCATCATCTGCCGTGTCGGACGCACCCATCACCCCAATCATGCCTTGATTTATCTGGGTGATAGCGGTGATTTGGTGAGCGAAAGCGCACCGCCAATCTTTGGCAAAAATCTTGTCATTCACCACCCACACGGGCGTAACTCCGTGCGTGAAATCTTTGGCGAAAACTGGGCAAAACGAGTGGCGATGGTGGTGCGCCACACATCCATGATGGAGCTTAAGCATGATAAAGACGATTGAACTACACGGCATCTTGGCAAAGAAATTTGGCAGATTTTTTAAGCTTGATGTACAAAGTGCCAAAGAAGCTAGCCATGCGTTGGCTTGCCAAATCCCTGCTTACAAGGCATTTATGCTACAGTCTGAACGGTTTGGCTATCGCTTTGCTGTATTCAACGGCAAAAAACGCACACAAGCAACCAATATTGGCGAGCATGAACTTAATTATCATACAGACAGCGACTACATTCATATCGTTCCCCGTGTGGTGGGTAGTGGTGGTAAAGCTGCTGGCTGGATACAAACCATCGCAGGGGTTGCCATGATTGTGGTGGGGATTGTTGGCACACCATTCACAGGCGGTTCATCAATGTCGCTTGTGGCGGCAGGCGTTGGTATGTTGGCTGGTGGTGTGGCAACCTTGCTTGCACCCACACCCGATGTCAGTGTTGCCAATGATGAAGGTAATAAGCCAAACAACGGCTTTGGGGGTGCGATAACTACAACTGCTCAGGGCAACCCAGTACCTATCTTATATGGCCGTAGACTGATTGGTGGTTTTATCGTGTCGGCAGGCATTACCGCCTATGACAAAATCATTGATGGTGGCACTCGGGTGCATAATCACAGTGGCCAAGTCAATGGTAAGGGGATTGGTAGCACGGCCATGCGAGCGACAGCTCAGGTAGAACCGTAATAATTTGGATAACTTCGGATAACTTATGCAACAAATCATCGGAGCAAAAAAAGGACAACAAGCAAGTAAGCCCTACATCATGCCTGACAATATGCAGTCGGGCAATGAAGTTGGTATCATCTATGGTCTTGGCGAAGGTGAGATTTTGGGCTTGGTTGATGGCGGCAAATCCATCTATTTAGATGGTACGCCGCTGATTAATGACAACGGCGGCGAAAACTTTGGCGGTGTGAGTTGGGAGATGCGCACGGGCACGATTGACCAAACGCACCTGCACGGCTTTCCTGCGGTTGAAAATGAAACCAGTGTCAATGTTGAGCTGCGCCATGACCGTGCTTTTGTCCGTCAAGTCCGCAACACCAAGCTATCAGCGGTGGTGATTCGTCTAGGCTTTGGGGCGATTTTTACCGCCAAAGATAATGGCGATCGTGTTGGCCACACCATTGAATATGCCGTCGATGTGCAGACTGATGGCGGTGTATGGCGTGAAGTGCTGGCGACCAAATTTAGCGGTAAAGCAAGTCAAGGTTACAAACGCAGTCACCGCATTGACCTACCAACTGCTAAGAATAACTGGACAATCCGTGTACGCCGTCTCACCGCCAACAAAGACAGCGAAATGGTCGGCGATCGCATGACGATTGATGCGCTGACCGAAGTGATTGATGCCAAGCTACGCTATCCATGCACAGCATTGATTGGCTTACGCTTTAATGCCGAAAGCTTTAACAATATCCCCAAATTTGCTGCTGAATGTCATGGCATGATTATCCAAGTGCCAAGTAACTATGACCCTGTGGCACGCACTTACTCGGGATTATGGGACGGAACTTTTAAGCTTGCTTATAGCAACAACCCCGCTTGGATTTATTATGACTTATGCACCGCTCGTCGCTATGCGCTCGGTGATCGCCTAATCGGACATCTGGACAAATGGAGTCTGTATCGTGTGGCACAGTACTGTGATGAAATGGTTGATGATGGCCGTGGCGGTCGTGAGCCCCGTTATGCGTGTAATGTGTACTTACAACAGCGTGAAGACGCCTATAAGATTTTACAAAACATCGCAGGTATTTTCCACGCTTTGACCTATTGGGACGGCGAGCAAATCATCGTCGATGCAGACCTGCCAAAAGATGTGCTATACACATTCAGCCGTGCCAACATCATCGGCGATTTTGAGTACTCAGGCACTGCCAATTACGCACGCCACACCCAAATCAAAGTCGCCTACGATGACCCAGATAATGAGTACAAGACCACTTATGAGATCGTCCCAGATTTGCAAGCCATCGCCAAATATGGTGTAAAAACCCTTGATATGTCTGCCTTTGGCTGCACCAGTCAGGCGCAGGCGATCAGACTTGGCAAGTGGGCGCTACTGTCAGAAGCACTTGAGACGCAGACGGTGACATTTAGCGTGGGCTTGGACGGCTATTTGCCCCATGTGGGCTCGGTGATTGCCGTGTCAGATCATGTGCTGGCAGGTCGTGATAATGGCGGTCGTGTACAAGCGATCGATGGCAATATCATCACCCTAGACCGTGCCATTACCAAGCCTTTGGCAAGCGGTGATATGCTGATGATCAATGGCAATGACGGCGTGACCGAAACACGCCCCATCACCGCCATCAATGGCAACAAAATCACCGTGCAGACCGCCTTTGAGCGTGCCGAAGTCGATGCCGTCTGGGCGATGGATAGCGCCGATTTACAGACGCTCAAATTGCGTGTAATGTCGATTGTGCAGTCTGAGCCTGCCAAGTTTACCGTCACAGGTGTTGAGTATAATCCTGACAAGTTCGCCGCTGCCGAGATTGACATTCGTGCCTTGCCAAAGCCTGTGAGCGTTATCCCGACGGCGGTGATTAGCGCACCTGAGGCGGTAACCATCAGCCAATCCGTGCGTGTCGAGCAGGGTGTCAGCATCACCAAGCTAAGCATTGACTGGTCGCAAGTTATTGGTGCAGTGGCGTATCGTGTTGAATGGCGTAAAGATGGTGATGACAGTGCTTGGATGGCACTGCCTAAGACTGCAAGTCAGTCTATCGACATTGACAATGTCTATGACGGTAACTATCAAGCCCGTGTTCGTGCGATTGACGCATTTGACAACGAAAGCCTTGCCATGACAAGCCAGCTTACCCCAATCACAGGCAAAATCGGCAAACCGCCACGCCCTGCACGCCTATACGCCAAAGGCGGTCTGTTTAGTATGGAGCTGGGCTGGATTTTTAACGCAGGCAGTGATGACACGGCTTACACCGAAATCCAAGTATCACCCGATGGTCGCTCAAATATCGCCACGCTTGGCACATTTGCTTATCCAACCAACAAGCATGAAATCACAGGCTTACAAGGCAATTTGACCCAGCATTATCGGGCGAGAATTGTAGATAAACTTGGCAATGTGAGTGATTGGACGGATTGGGTATCTGGCACAACATCAGCAGATGCTGAAAAAGTGCTTGAAATCTTATCGGGTCAAATCAGCGAAAGCCATCTTGACCAAACTTTACGCACACCTATCGCTAAAATTGGCGGCATTGAAAGCGGTTTGGCACTTATTACCCCAAAGGTGACAAGTCTTGAAAGCAGTATTGTAGCGGTCAATAGCAATCTATCTAGCCTAAACGCTAACATGACTGTCACCAAAGCTGATATTGCCAAGGCTAAGACTGATTTAAGCACAGCAATCAGTAATATCACAACAGAGCGTAACCGTATCACATCAACAATCCGTGATATTACCGCTTTACAATCTGCCAACAATGCCAAAACCCAAGAAATAGCAAGTCTTGCACAAACGGTGGGCAGTCATACATCGTCTATCCGTGAGCTTGGCATAACAACAGGCGATTTGTCGCAAAAATACACCGCTCTAAAAACGACAAGTGACACCGCCAACGCAGAAATTACCACCATTAAACAGACACAGGCAGGGCAAGCGTTGAGTGTTGAACGGCTTGGGGCGAGGTTTGATAATTTGGCGGTGGGTGGGCGTAACTTGTTGTTGGGTAGTGGCACAACCATTAGCAATGCCAGCTATCTACTTAAAGTATATCCAATCACACAAGCACCATCAGACGGTGATGACATGGTTATAACCATCTGGGGTGAGCTTGGGGCTGATAGACAAAGGTTTATGGCGTTTAACTCTGGCGGTATGGTTGCATTAGCTGGTAGTATTGCACAAGTGACGCAGGGTATCTATCAAGCTAAGTTTAAGTGGGTAAGCAGTCGAGCAGATGGGTCAAACAAGGTCAATAACAGCACCCTGAATATTTATCAGTTTACATCGAGCGGTACAAGCCAATCTCGCATTGACAAAATCAAGCTCGAAATCGGCAATATCGCAACAGACTGGACACCTGCGCCTGAAGATATCGACGCTCAATTTGTACAAACTAACGCAAGCATTGCTACAATGCAACAAACGCTTAGCAATGCTGACAATGCACTCAGCCAACGCATTGATACGCTTGATGCAGGTTATAAGACTGCTGATAGTGCGATTAATGCAAGCTTAACGGTTGAGCAACAAGCCCGAGCCAGTGCTGACACTGCTTTATCTAGTCGTATCACCGCACTTGATGCAGCTTATAAGTCAGCAGACACGCAGACAAATGCACGCATTGGCACACTTGAGCAGTCAATCACTGACAAGGACAGTGCCATGTCTCGTCGTGTTGATAATCTGCAAGCAAGCTACAACACGCTTAACAGCTCAAAAGCAAGCACAGCAAGTGTAGCAGCTGAGACACAAGCACGCACAACAGCTGACACAGCTCTAAGCCAACGCATTGATAGCTTGAGCAGTGATTATCAAGGCAATAAAGCCAGTGTGGCAAGTCAGCTTAAGACATTGACCGATAAAGACACAGCGACGGCAAGCCAAATCAGCCAATTAACCGCCAATGTGTCCACCGCCCAAAATACGGCAAACACCGCCAACGATAAAGCAGACACAGCGACAACTAAAGCAGACAATGCTCAATCAACTGCAAGTAATGCGTTGAACCGTGCCAATACTGCCAATAGTGCAATCACAGCAGAACAAAAAGCAAGGGCGGACGCTGATAGCTCGTTGGCAAGCCGTATCACAGCATTAGACACGGCTTATAAAAAGTCTGATACTGACATTACGGCACGCCTTGCTCGAGAAGAAACCGCCCGAGCCAGTGGCGACAATGCCAACGCCCAAGCCCTGCGTACGCTTGAAAGCACAGTAAATGGCATTGGCGGACGAGTTGGGATAAGTGAAGGTAAGATTGCCAATTTAGAAAGAACCACAAGCGATTTAAATGGGGCGATTGCCACAGCTCAAAGTCAGTTAAATGCAAGATTTGACAGCTTAGCCGTTGGTGGGCGTAACCTGCTTAAAAATAGTAATCCAAATATCGCCAATGCCAACTACGGACATCGATTTGAATTGACGATTGCCCCCAATGTTGGCGATGATGTTATTGTAACCATTTGGGGCGATATGGGAGCAGATCGCACGGGCATTGGCGTGTACAACACACACGGGTTTACCGAGCTGTTTAAGCTGACAAAAATCGCAGACGGCGTGTATCAAGGCAAGGGAAAATGGCGTAAACCCGTGCGAAACGGTCAAGAATTGACACCGAATGATACACACCTAAATGTTTATTTTTACCCAAATTCTGCGACAGGCACCAATCGTATTGATAAGATTAAGTTGGAAAAAGGCAATATCGCAACAGACTGGACACCTGCGCCTGAAGATATCGATACTGCCATTACTCAAGCCAATGCCAATCTTGACGAATTTAAGCGTACTGAAGTTTTGGCAAATAATGCATTGTCCCAGCGCATTGACAGCTTAAATACTAGCCTTGGCACAAAAGCCAATGCTGTTGCTCTTGACAATCTGACGACCAGGGTAAGCCAAGTAGACGGTAAGCTGACAGCCGAAGCAAACAAGATTGGTACTCTGCAAACCACTGTACAGGGTCAAACAGCAAGCATTCAACAGCACGCCCAAAGCCTAAATGGGCTTAACGCTCAATATACAGTCAAAGTCCAGACAGGCGGAATTGTTGCAGGCATTGGTTTGATGAGCAGTAATGGTGTGTCAGACTTTGCGGTGCGTGCTGATAAGTTTTATATTGCTCCGCCAACAGGAACAAATAAAGGCGTTTTACCGTTTGTTGTTAAAACCACACCAAGTGTGGTCAATGGCGTAACAGTGCCTGCTGGTACATACATTAACAATGCCTTTATCGCCAATGGCTCAATTGACATCGCCAAAATCAACAAAGCAAGCATTCAAAGCTTGTCGGCGTTGTCCGCCAAAATCGGACATTTTAAATCAGCGAATACGGGGGCGAGGCTTGAAATCAAAGATGGGGTTTTGCTTGTGTATGATAGCAATAATCGTCTGCGCGTCAGACTGGGGGTGTGGTGATGTTGGAAGTCTATGACGAAAATGGCGAACTGGTGCTAGGATTGCATAGCAATCTTGGTCGTGTTTTGTTTGTCAAAAGGCGTGGAGATGGTCAAACAAACACTATTGTCCCTGCTGAGATACAAAACGAGGTCAAAGCGGGGCGGATGGCGCTTGCTGTCGTGTCAAATAGCTTTTTTGACTTGTACAACTCTGCACATCTTGGGCATAGTAATTACTTTGTTGATAAGTATATCGCTAACCCGTTTGAGCATGCTGATATTTGTGTGGGAGTCGCATATTATGTTTGAGTTTATTAATGAGCGTGGTACGGTAATTGACCAAAATCACCCAAATATCGTCTTGGTTCATGAGATTGCGCTTGGAACGCCAACGGATGGCCATCGCTCAACAAAATATGGGTTTGGCGTGTTACTTTGGTATGATTTTGCGGTTCCTGATACGCTTATTACGCCCATCGTTGGGGTGACTGTTTTTGAGGGTGTTGGGTACAACGTACTTTGCTATCTTGACCAAAACAAGTCAAAAAGAGTGCGTATTTGGCTTGGGGTCGATGGCGATTATATCAAAAACAGACACAGCAAAGTCACGACAAACAACCCCGAAGAAGTGGTGAAGCAGCTTGGTATCAAAGCGCACTTGTACGAGTGTACACCAAGAACATCAAAAGCAAACTGTGGGCTTGAGGTGTACAGTGCTGATGGCCGTCTTATCTATGACAGCGATTATCGACCGCTTAAAATCGGGATAAATGGCGATATTAATAATGGCAAGCATATTATGTTTTGCCCTGTGTTTTGCCATCCCGATTGGATTTTCAGCAATGCCCCATTGCCCCGAGCATTGAATGTTAATGATACCGTATTCCTGTGGACTTACTTTGCTGGCATGGTGCAGGATTATCACTACTTTGCCAAATCAATCAGTGCAAGTTACGGTATCAATGCCGGTTTGGCGATCAATAAATGGTATCTCAACCACTTCCCTAAAGCAATTTTAGGGCATTTGTAGGAGTAAAAAAAATGACTGAACTACAGGGGCTACACGCCCCTTTTCTGATTTCATGGCTTGGGGTTTGGCTGTTTGCCCTGCTTGGCGGCGTTGCCAGTGCGCTGATCAAGATTGATGATATTGATAAGCGGTTATTATTCCCATTTTTATCTAAACCACTGATCGGAACGATTGGCGGGGTAGCGATGGCGATTTACTTAAATGGTGATGCCGAGCCACCATCATCAATACTGATGGTGTGGGCTTTGGGCGGATCTATCTTTTTAACGCCAATCATCACAGGTCTGCTGGTATTTATCAGCGACCAAAAAAGACAAGAACATGTTTATCAAAAGGTAAAGGACAAGTATTTACCCTTTACCAAAGATGATAAAGGGGGTGATAAATGATTGTATCTGCAATTAATTCGGCTGTCTGCACCCTTGGGCTTGGGCTCGGTGTTTATACGCTGATCAAGCACTTAAATGCACTCAATCACAGCAAAACCCCTGTCGCTCACGCTTGGCTGATTGCTGTTGGTAGTCTTGCATGGAGCGTGGCATTACTTAGCAATATGACAGTGATGTATGAAATGCGCACACTTGAAAGTGAGCATATTGGCTTGAGCCGTGCCGAAGCCTTAACCAATTTTTTAGTATTGGTGTACTGGTGTGGCGCTGTGCTACAAGTACAGCGGTATTGTGTTAAACTAAAAATCAGACAGCGTCAAAGAAAACGTAAGGAGTGACCCATGAAAAACATCTTTAACAAACTACGCAGCATGAGTGGTGGACGACTAACACAAAGTCAGGTAGATGCCGCCAACGCTATTGCAACAGTAGTAGGTGATAAACCACTGGCAAGCCTACTTGGTGTGGCAGTAGCAACAGCCAACGATGATGTCATGCAGCTATCAGACGTAGGCTTTCAATTAATCGCTGAATTTGAAGGCTTTCGTTCTGCACCTTATTTGGACGCTGTTGGTATTCCTACTATTGGATACGGCAACACCTATTATACAGATGGACGCAAAGTCAAAATGAGCGATAAACCCATCAGTCGTGATGAAGCCAAAGCGCTAAAACTTGCGATTATCAACAAAGACTTTGCTCCTGCGGTGCGTCGTGTCATACAAGGTGTGCCCATTCCTGTTACTCAAGGTATGTTTGACGCCATGGTAAGCCTTGCTTATAACATCGGCACAGGCGCCTTTGCTAAATCTAGTGTTGTGCGTCATTTAAAGCAAGGCAACAAAGAGGCTGCAGCTGACGCATTCCTGCTATGGAATAAAGCAGGGGGCAGGGTGCTAAATGGCTTGACAAGACGTCGGCAGGCGGAGCGAAGGGTGTTTTGTTCCTAATCATCTGCATGATATAAGATAACCTGTCAGTTAGTTTTGCCATCAAGCTCTTTTAGGCTGTCTAAATAATCCGCCCATGCCTGCATCATATTGGTGCGTTGACGGATAAATTTGGCACGGTTGTATGCTGTGCCATTGGCATCTTTTACCGTATGTCCAAGCTGCATTTCTACATATCTTGGATCGTATTCTAAGCCCTCCACTTCTTCAAGCATGGTTTTGGCACTGGCACGCAAGCCATGTAAGGTCTGTTTGTTGGCATAATATTGCCGTAACCACTGTGAAGATCGTTTGTGATTGATGTGTCCATCTTTACCACGTGGTGAATAAAAAACGTAGGTTTGACCGTGATAAGCGATGGTTTCTTTGATGATTTGCATGGCTTGTGTGGACAAGGGTACAATAAGATCCACGCCTGTGCTTTGTTTAGTTTTGCTTGGGGTGTAGCGCCATTGACATGACTGCCAATCAATATCATTGATGTTCATGCTGGCAAGCTCATTGGGTCTGACAAATACATACGGGGCAAGCCGTAAAAATTGTTTGGTGATAAAAGAGACATCTTGTGTATTTTCAATGTCTTGTAAAAGCCTGGCAAATTCTTTAGGATTGGTAATGGCAGGGTGGTTGCCGTGTATGTGATGTTTATGAGTGTGTCTAAGGGTGCGAGCGATGTTATGGCTTAACATATGCCGCCCTATAGCAAAGTCTAAAATTTGGGCAATTTTGGTTTTAACACAGCTTGCCATCAATCCACCGTGTTCTTGTTCGCACCATTGACATACATTAATGATGTCGTGGCTGTTGATGTCGGTGATGGGCTTGTCCGCCAAAAAGCGATTGGCGTATTTTAGATAACGTTTTGCACCCATCAAGGTGTTTTTGGCGTAATTTTGATGAGATAACCACAGTTGGCTGACAAAGGCAAAAGTGTTTTGGTTGTCTTGTTGTTTTTGTTTAATTTTTTCTTGTTCGTGTTTTTGGGGATCGATGTTTTGAGCAAGTAGGCTGCGACATTCGTCTCTTTTGTTTCTGGCGGTTGCTAAACTGATTTCAGGATAACGCCCAAAAGAAATCATGGTGCGGGATTTACTAAATGGTTTATAATAATTAAAATGCCAAATTTTACTGTGTTTACTTATCAATAATGATAAACCATTGCCATCATAAAGGCGATAAGCGGTATCTTTGGGTTTGGCGGCATCTATTTGTTTGGTGGATAAAGGTTTAACCGTTTTCATGGTAATATCTCCTAATTTATATTACCAATCATACTACCAAATAAAGCAGATGACAACCCATTAAAACATCACAAAACAGAAAACAAAAGAAAATATATATCCAAAAATCAATAATATAACCGACATTAATAGATTTATTTAGATGGTGGCAGATAGCCTAAAATATTTATTGGCGAAATTGGTCTATAACTCATTAAGGTAAAATCTCAATAGGGATATTGGGTTTTACCTTAATAAATAATTCGTCCATTTCACGATTGGTTACGGCAATACAGCCATCTGTCCAATCCGATAATAAATGACGCTCACCAATGATATCTCCCATGCCATTTTTAATGCCATGTATTTTAATTAAACCACCTGCGGATTTGCCATGCGCTTTGGCAAAAGCGATGTCTTGGTCATTGGGATAAGAAACTCCCAAATTTTTATGGTAACTGCTGTTTGGGTTTCTATCATTGATGGTATAAATGCCTTCGGGTGTTCTTTTATCGCCTTCAAATTGTTTATGTCCAATAGGATTTTTGCCAAGAGCGATGGGATAAGTTTTAACCCATTTGCCATTTTGATAAGCGTGCATTTCTCTTTTGGATTTTTCTACCACCAGTTTATCAATGTACACATCATCAGCCAAAGCAGGCTGTGCCAATAAATATTTTTGTCTTTCGCTTAGGGTGATTTTTTTGATGATGGTATTTTGTGTGGTTTGGTTGCTTGGTTGTTCGGTATTCATGATTTTCTCGACATTAACGTATTGATAAGCGCTGATGATGATTAATAACACCAGTATCATCAATGCGCCATATAACAAAGATTTTAGCTTGGACGTTTTGGGGGAGTATTGATTGGTATTAGCCATTATCTTTGGTTCCATAATATAATAACATTAATGATATGGCGGTCAGTAATCCAAGCGAAAATTGATCGGATACTAAAAATAAAAACGCATAAACGCCCACAAATACCATTAAAATGCTTTGTAATATACGATTAAATGACAAGCTGGCATTTTGGAGTTTGGTGATGATTTTCCAAGGATTTTGTTGTTGAGTGATGATAAGCTGCAATGCCACAGGAGCGCTTAACATGATCCAAAATAAGGGAGAGTAATGCACAATGTCTTTGGCTTCTAAGATATTGGTCAGTAAAGAGATGGTAGGCATTAATACAGCAATGCACACCAACAAAAATGCATTAACCCATTGTTCATCAATAAAATCAACAGAAGCGGACGTTAATCTTTTTAATAAAGACAGCCAAAGCATAAATCCAAAACAATGAGCAAAATAATAACTTGGTGATTGTATGACGACATCAATTTCTCCAAGTATGGATTTTAAATGATAGTCTTTATAAATGGCGGTGAATAAAAGGGCAAATATGGTGATTTTGCCGTACTGCCATGACAACGTGATGGTGTCATGGGGTTTTTTCCAAATAAATTTATCGGGGTGAAAGAATAATTGATAACGCAGTTTCCAAAAGGAAAAAAACAAAAACAACCAAACAACATGACAGTATATGACACTAAGAATTGAGTATTCTGTATTAGCCACTACCACAAAAGCAATTAATAAAAGAATTGCCACCGTGGTCATCAAAATAGAAAAAGGACGACCTAAGATATCAATAAATTTATGCAGTCTGACATAATTACTTTGGGTTAAAACACTGTTATAAAAACCATTGTTTGGATAGTTTTCTTGTTCGGTTAATAGTATATCATGTAGTCTTTGTAATTCGTCATTGACCGGTGGCAATTCATAAGGTCTAAGAGATTTAAGGGTGAATAACACATAAGCCACCACCGCATTTTTTTGGTAGTTTTTGGGGTTATAATAATAAAAGACTTTTGGATAATGTTTTGATAATACTGCAAAAAATTCGTCCCAATTATCCAAAGTCTGCATGGTAGAGCGATAACGCTCTAAAATTTTTTGCACCTGATACCAAGGATAATTTTCGGCTTTATAGCTGTCTAAAGCGTTTTGCCAATGAAACTCTTCAAAAGCCAATGCAAAAGACAGCTTATATATATTATTGCTATAATAAAAAAATTCTATTAAATACTCTTCAAATTCTATTTTTTCATCTAAAGGCAGTTCGGGAAAATCTTGTTTTAGCTGTGTGTGTAATACATCAAACAAATGACTGTCTATGTGTTTTTCGTTGGCTCGATCTCGGTCTGTGTATTCATAAAATTTTCCAGGCATTTCAATGCCTTCACCTTGGTAAACACGGTGTGCGCAGTCGTACCATTGGTCAGACAGTTCACTGGCGGTCAAGGGTTTGATGTCTGGTAGGGGTGGCGGTGCATTGTTATCATCAAGGTTATTTTTTGGGTTTTGGGGATTTTGTGCTTCTCCTGTGATGTTATGGCTGATGGTTTCGTGAATGATGTTGATGGTTTGTTTTAGATTTTCGGCATTTTCGCTGTCGTTTTCTAAGGCTGAGTTTTCTAAGTGAATATTTGTTTCTTGTTTCGTTTTTGATATTTTATCCAACTCGTCTTGATGATGGCTGCTGTCAAAATCATCAGTTTCTTCGCACGGTTCATCGGGTGCGTCATCGTCTTGTGTGTAATAATGGCGCACAGCCAATGCTTGTTCAAAAGCACTTCTTAATGCTTTAAAGCCTTCGGGGTTTTTGTCGGGTTTGTTGTGTTTTAAGGCTTTGGCGTAAGCTTTTTTAATTAAGGCTTCATCGGGGGTCGGCTCTATGCCAAGAATTTGCCAACAGTTCATACCCAATCGTCCCTATTTTCAATGTCATCTAGCCACTGCGAAAATTTGGGGCTTTCATGGCGAATCTTATTGGTGTCTTGGCTGTCAAGCAAATTTTCAAACCAAGCAATCAACCGCCCAAGTTCTTCACGGTCATGCCCCAGTCTTTGAGCGTACAAACGTTCTGCACGAGCCAGTAAGGTGCGATTGGCGATGGTGTCTCTGGGGTGGATTTTTAAGGCGGCAAGTTTGTCTTTGGACGCTTGGATTTCTTGGCTGTTTAGGCGTTTTGCCCCATTTTCAATGGTTAGGTTGTATTGCCTGCTGTCGCCTGTATCAACGTCCACTTCCAAAAGCCCATTGATGTCATAAGAAAAACGCACTTTGATGGATAATTGACTGGCACGCCCCCGATAATTGTGCGGGATAGCCACGCTGATTTCGCCCAGTTTGATGTTGTCGCTGACCAATCGGGCTTCGCCTTGATAAATGCCAAAATCAACGCTTTTTTGATCGTCAAAAATGGGGCTAAATTCTTCCACTTTACTGGTAGGAATGATGGTATTTCGTTCAATGATGGGGGCAAAAATCCCTGATCGCCGTTCGTTGTCATTGATTCGCACACTGGTTTCAACGCCCAAAGAATAGGGGGTGACGTCGGTCAGTACCAGCTCTTCTAAGGCGGTGTCTTCCATGATAAGACCTGCTTGAATGCCTGCGCCCAGTGCGATGGCTTCATCGGGGTTTAGTCCTGCAGTGGCAAAACGTCCAAGCAGTTTGGTAACAAAATTTTTGAACAAGGGCATACGGGTGGCACCGCCAACCATTACCACCGCATCTAAATCTCGCACTTTTAGTCCGGCGTCTCGCACCGC
This sequence comes from Moraxella sp., assembly GCA_041781275.1. Taxonomy (GTDB): domain Bacteria; phylum Pseudomonadota; class Gammaproteobacteria; order Pseudomonadales; family Moraxellaceae; genus Moraxella. The sequence goes on along the minus strand of JBHAZZ010000020.1, from coordinate 3,077 downwards.
CCGTTCAATGGGTAGGGCAAAGCGTTCCAGTAGGGGCTGACACAAATCGGCAAAACTGTCGGTGTCTAGTGTCCATTCGTACTCTTTGTTATTGATGTTGATTTTTAAGGTGGCGCCATGTCCGTTTGACAAACTGCGTTTGGCGTTTTCGGCAAGATCATACAGCTTGGCAAAATGCGCTTGCCAAAAGTCCTTATCTGTGCCGTGCTTTTGCTGCGCTTGGATAAAGCCGTTGATGATGGCGTGGGTGAAGTCTTCGCCGCCCAAAAAGTTATCCCCTGCGGACGCTTTGACTTCCATCACCCCACAAAACAGCTCAAGCAGCGTTACATCAAAAGTGCCGCCCCCCAAGTCCAAGACCAAAAATTTACTTTCTGCGTCATCATTTTGGCTGTGCAAACCATAAGCCATAGCAGCGGCGGTGGGTTCATTGACCAGTCGCACCACGTTAAGTCCTGCCAAGACGGCAGCCGCTTTGGTAGATTCTCGTTGATGGTCATTAAAATAAGCAGGCACGGTGATGACAGCGTCTTTGACTTCGTGCCCCAGATGGTTTTCGGCATCTTGTTTTAGCGATTTTAAAATCAAGGCGGACAGCTCTTCGGGGCTAAAACGATGTCTGCCAAGCTGATAAGTTTTTTGGCTGCCCATAAAGCGTTTAAAGGCGCTGACGGTAACATCGGGGCTACTGATCAGGCGTTCTTTGGCGGTTTGTCCGACCAATATTTGACCGTCTTTGTCTATACTGACTACCGATGGCGTGAGTACATTGCCCAAGGCGTTGGGGATTAACGTGCTTTTACCATCTTGCCAAATGCTGACCAAACTGTTGGTCGTTCCCAAATCAATACCGATGATCATACAAATTCCAAATGTCATTTATTTGCTAAAATTTTAACAAAAACAAAAGGATTTGAATAGGGGTCATGTTTTGCCCTAAGTAAACCGCCTTCAAATTCCAAAAACAGATGGGTGCGATTTTATAAGGCGGTAAAAATAACAACGGTGTAATTACAATAACGTGTCTTTTAAGCAATTTGCCAAAACCAATAAAATTTTAGTACAATGACAAACCGTTTATTTTTATCACATACTTATGTCTATTTATCAATTTAAGCGTCAATTTCAAGACCTATTAAGACCCATAAGCGACCGTTTGGTTAAATCGGGGGTGAGTGCCAATCAAGTAACCGTTTCGGCGGTCGTGTTAAGCGCTGCCACTGCCCATCTTGTCGCCCACAAAGGTCAAAATAAAACTGTGTTTTATCTGCTTCCTGCGGCGCTGTTTGTGCGCATGGCATTAAACGCCATAGATGGCATGATGGCAAAAGAACACGGACAGCAAAGCACGCTAGGGGCGGTATTAAATGAAGCAGGCGACATCGTTTCTGACACGCTGTTGATTGGGGCATTGACGCCTTATTTTACAAACAAAAAAGGATTGGTGCTTGCCAATGGATTGGCTGTGCTTACCGAGCTGATCGCCATTATCGGACAAATGCAAGGCAGTCCCAGAGCCAATCAAGGGCCTTTGGGGAAGAGCGATAGGGCGTTTTTGATGGGGCTTTTGGGGCTACTGATTGCCACAGGAACGCTAAAACATACCCCAATTTTACAAGGCGGTCGCTTACTTTGGGTAACAAATGCCTTACTTGTGGCAACTTGTGTCAATCGTGTGACATTTATCAAAGTCAAAACGCATGAATGAACTTGACGATGAATTTGTGGCCTTTGTCTACGAAGGGCTTGGCTCTTTGGGGCAGGTTACGGCTCGGCGTATGTTTGGGTCGGTGGGACTGTTTTTAAATGGGCAGATGATTGCTTTGATTGATGATGGTCAATTTTTTATTAAAGTAAATCAACTGCTTAAAACAGACACGGCATTTACTTATCAGCGTCAAGGCAAATTGGTGCGTTTGCGTTATGTGTTGCTAGAAGACTGGGATACGGGCGATGAATTGCTTGAGCTGATAAAACGGCGTTGGGCGAAAAATTAAGATAAATAAAAACTTTAAGCCCAATGGCGGTTTGTATGGGTTTATATAAATGGCAAAATTCCTAAAAAGTGTGTTGGTTTGACTGTTGGGTGAGTATATGGCGGTTTATTCATAGCTTTTTTGTTCTTAAAAGTGATACAATACGCCCAAAATAGCCAATCGCCATGTAACAATAGGAAAATTTATGCCAATCTATCGCTCAAAAACTTCTACCGCAGGTCGTAATATGGCAGGGGCACGTGCGCTGTGGCGTGCCACGGGTATGACCGATGACGATTTTAATAAACCCATCATTGCCATTGCCAATTCATTTACCCAGTTTGTCCCAGGGCACGTCCACCTAAAAGATTTGGGGCAGCTGGTCGCCCGTGAGATTGAAAAGGCAGGCGGTGTTGCCAAAGAATTTAATACCATTGCGGTTGATGATGGCATTGCCATGGGTCATGGCGGTATGCTGTACAGCTTGCCCAGTCGTGATTTGATTGCCGACAGCGTGGAATATATGGTCAATGCCCACTGCGCCGACGCTTTGGTGTGTATTTCTAACTGCGACAAAATCACCCCTGGTATGCTGATGGCTGCCTTACGCCTAAATATTCCTACCGTGTTCGTGTCTGGCGGTCCAATGGAAGCGGGCAAAGTCTTGGCAAGCACCTTGGGCGATGGGCATACTGTCCACGAAACCATCACCAACGACAGCGGTCAAAAAGTGCGTAAACTGGATTTGGTGGACGCCATGATTGACGCAGCCGACGATTTAATCAGTGATGAAGATGTCGCCACCACCGAACGTTCAGCGTGTCCAACGTGCGGCTCTTGTTCGGGTATGTTTACTGCCAATTCTATGAACTGCTTAACCGAAGCTTTGGGACTGTCTTTGCCTGCCAATGGTTCACTGCTTGCCACACACGCCAAGCGCAAAGACTTATTTTTACAAGCAGGGCGATTGATTGTTGAGCTTGCCAAACGTCATTATGAACAAGATGACATGAGTGTTTTGCCACGTTCCATCGCCACCAAAGCCGCCTTTGAAAACGCCATGAGTCTTGACATTGCTATGGGTGGCTCAACCAACACCAT
>JBHAZZ010000019.1:0-4474 GCA_041781275.1 Moraxella sp. | reverse complement strand
GTTGATGGAACAAACAAATCGCCGATTGCATACGCAAATCGCCCAAGTCAGGATAAAATTTTGCCAAATCCTTGGGCATACACAAACCTTTATAAATGATGGTTTGGTTAGAAAAACTACAGATATAAAAATTGCTGTCGTCAATGCGTTTTTCAATACGGCGGCGGGTCATAAATAAGCGACGCTGCAAATCACGAACGCTCCAACCGCTTGGGGCATTGACAAATACTTGACAGATTTTTGGCATTTCAGCCAGTGCAATCTCGCCCAAAACCGCAGGATTGGTCGGTACATCACGCCAGTGAGCAATGCTTAAGGTTTCGGCGTTTAATTCTTCGTTGATGATGGCGACATAACGTTTGGCAAGGCTGTCATCTTGGGGTAAAAAAATCTGACCCACACCAAAATTACTGGCAAGGCTAAACCCTTCTTCTTTGGCGACCGCCATAAAAAAGCTGTCAGGCATTTGTAGCGACAGCCCACAGCCATCTCCTGTTTTGCCATCGGACAAAATCGCCCCACGGTGCTGCATACGAGACAGCCCCAAGATGGCATTGCGTACTACTTTGTGGCTTTTGACACCGTCAATGTTGGCAATCAAGCCAAAACCGCAGTTTTCTCGTTGTTCGCTACTGTCGTATAACGCTTGGTTCATAACAATGATTTCCCTAAAATTGTGGTTTGTTGGGCACCAAAACGTATGTTGTTTTTGACTGATGAATTTTGATGGCTGCTTAACTGCTAATGATTTGTGTGAGCGGTATCAAATGGTGCCTAAGTAAACATGGCTTTGGTGCTGTGTTTTAGCTATTTTAAAGATATTAATTTAGTTTTTCAATGACTATATTAATAAAACTTATGAAATATGACAAAAAACATATAGCCAGCCCTGATTATTAAAATAAAGTGATAAATCCATAAAATAAAAATGACAATCATTGCTGACTGTCATTTTTTTGGAAAGTGTGATGATTTTTAAGTGATTGATTTAAATAAATTTAAATCAGCTTGATGGCAAGCGTGCGAAACCCATACAAAGAGTCAGTTAGGGCATTGAACGTTTCTGTTCGTTGCTGCTCTGCGGCGCTAAAGGGCGGACTGTCAAGCCACGACCCCATGCCACCAAAGACTCGGGTTTTGTCTATGGCGATGGTCAGTCGCTGTTTGGGTGGTAAATACTCATCACTGAGCGCCACATAAGCGGGACGAAAAAAGCGCTTTGCCCAAAAAGTTTCGCCAATCTCTTCGGCAAAGGCAGCCACATCAAGACACAGCGCTGCAAACTGGCGCACAAACTCATCTAAATCGTCTGTGGGTGGCGGATTAGTCCAGTTCGGCACGACCAAAGATGTCCAAAATCAATGGCTTATCATCAAGGGCGCTACTAAAGACGATGATAAATTCTTTTAGGGCGTCGGCATTGCTTGAATAAGCACAAAACATACTGCTTTCGCTGTCAAATTGCACTTTGTCGGTCAAGTGGGGCAGTTGTTCTTCTAAAAACACCACCGCCAAAGACTGCCAGTCATAGCCATTGCCTTCAAAACCTTCATCGGCTCTGGTTGCAAAAATGTCTTGTTTGTATGAACCAACGTCTGTCATGATGACTGAAACGCTGTTTTCGTGTTCTACCCAACCAAAGGGGCTGGGTGCGTTAAACTCTGTCATAAACTGCTCAATAATCAATAAAAAGTGGCACGGTCAAGCCAATACCACTTTATCAAAAGGATTAATATTTGTATTCGTCCGATTTAAAGGGACCGTCCACCGATACGCCAATATAGTCGGCTTGTTTTTGGGTGAGCTTGGTCAGTACGCCATTAAAGCCTGCGACCATGGCGGCAGCGACTTCTTCGTCCAGTTTTTTAGGCAGGACTTTGACATAGACTTTGCTTGGTTTTTCACTGGCAGGCAAATCGGCAAATTTTTCTTGGTATAGATGGATTTGCGCCAGTACTTGGTTGGCAAACGAGCCGTCCATGATGCGTGATGGGTGTCCTGTGGCATTGCCAAGGTTTACAAGGCGACCTTCAGACAGCAAAATCAAATAGTCATTTTCATCGTCCGAGCGATACACTTGATGAACTTGGGGTTTGACTTCTACCCATGTGTAGTTATCACGCATAAATTGGGTGTCAATTTCGGTATCAAAATGCCCGATGTTACACACCACGGCGGTGGCTTTGAGCGCTTTTAACATTTCAGCGTTGCAGACGTGATAGTTACCTGTGGTCGTAACCACCAAATCGGTGTCTTGTAGTAGGGGGGTGTTTACGCCTTGGGCTTGGTCGCCACCAATAAAGGGCGAAACGACTTCGTAGCCGTCCATACACGCTTGCATGGCGCAAATCGGGTCAATTTCACTGACACGCACAATCATGCCTTCTTGGCGTAGGCTTTGGGCTGAACCTTTGCCGACATCGCCATAACCAATCACCAAGGCACGGCGACCTGACAAGAGCATATCGGTGCCACGCTTGATGGCGTCGTTAAGTGAATGACGGCAGCCGTATTTGTTGTCGTTTTTGGATTTGGTAACAGCGTCATTGACGTTGATGGCGGGGACTTTGAGTGTGCCATTAGCCAACATTTCAAGCAAGCGATGAACGCCTGTGGTGGTTTCTTCACTAATGCCATGAATGCCATCTAGCATTTGTGGGTATTTGTTGTGAATTAAAGCGGTTAAGTCGCCACCGTCATCTAGGATAATGTTGGCGTCCCACAGCTTGCCGTCTTTGTGGATTTGCTGCTCAAGGCACCATTCGTATTCTTCTTCGGTTTCGCCTTTCCAAGCAAACACAGGGATACCAGCTGCGGCAATCGCTGCTGCTGCGTGGTCTTGGGTGCTAAAAATATTACAAGAAGTCCAGCGAACCTCTGCACCCAAGGCAACCAAAGTCTCAATCAAAACGGCGGTTTGAATGGTCATATGAATACAGCCAACGATTTTGGCACCTGCCAAAGGCTGGGCGGCGGCATAGCGCTTACGCAAACCCATCAAGGCGGGCATTTCGGTTTCGGCTAGGCGGATTTCTTTGCGACCAAACTCGGCAAGGCTGATGTCGGCAACTTTGTAGTCGGTAAATGTAGACACTGCGTCCACTCCTTAAAAATAACAAAAAAATATTGAAAGAAAACGCAGATGTCGTTGTTTTTAATGAAAAAATCATTAACCAAGCCTGACCTAATCCATGAGAAACTAGGTTGCAACATCTCTTGGCAATCAAACTTACCATTATACTAAATTTTGGGGTGTAATGCTATCTTGGGGTGTGTTTTGTGGTGCTTGGCTGTCGTGTTCTTTGCACCACAAAGTTGCCCATGCGATGGCGTTGGCGGCGGCTTCTTTGGCTTGCGGGCTGTTTTTGTAACAGGTAGAGCCAGTCAGCTTTGCCCCTTGCTCGGTGATGTGTTGTACACTGCTATTGGCAAGTTTGTCAGGGCTATCTAAGCCCATCTCAATGAGACGGGCGATAAACACTTTGCCAACGCCTTTGACAGCAAGTAGGCTTTGATAAGCGTCATCGCAGTAGGACATGGGTTTCTCCTTGGATGGTTATTGATGAGTGATGACAAGTGATTATTGGCGTTTGCCATTGACCCAGCGAATGCTTTGGGTGGGTTTGCCTGTTTGGTCGTATTGCTGCTCTGTGCCGTGTTTTTGGTCATTGACATAAGTGGCGGTAGTGCTTAGTTTGCCGTTACTGTGGTATTCTTTGACCACGCCTTGCAGTGCGTCATTAATGCGTGTTTGTTCTTTTTTGAGTGTGCCATTTGGATAGTAGTGAAGCTCTTTGGCGGTGTGGGTTTGGCTTTTGCTGTCCCAATGATATTGGGTTTTGTTGAGCAAAGTGCCATCGGTGGCGTATTCTTTGGCTTCTCCATGTGCTTTGCCATCAACATGGGGAATGGTGGACTGTAATTGACCATTTTCCCACCAAGATGTCCATAAGCCTTGATATTTGCCGTCTTTTAGGGTGTATTGGTTTTTGAGTTGTCCGTTTGGGTAGTAGTTTTGTTTTTCGCCGTTGTTGTTGTCATACAGTTGTTTGTCTATTTTGGCAAGTTCGGCATTGGTTTGGTTTTCTAGGTGTGTTAAGTCGGCATCAAGTTTGGCTAAAATGGCGTCTACCCGTTCTTTTCCTTGGTTTTTGTAACGCTTTTTGTAACCCATGGGGCATTTGATGCGTTCGCCGACATCGTCATTGAGATAGCAGACAAGTCGGGTGTTGCAGCTTGGATAACTACCCAGCACTTGTCCGTAGCCATTGACGGTCGTTATCATGCTACAGCTTTCTACAGGAACGACCACATACCAAGAATCATCACGGGCATAGGCAGGCGTGGCAGTGATGGCTGTGCCTACGATGACGGGCAAAAGTGCCGATAAAACAAAACGAGACGACATGGAAACTTCCTTAAAAAGTGTGAATAATATCAACATCATAAAAAAAAACGACCCGCAAATGCAAGT
>JBHAZZ010000018.1:0-2664 GCA_041781275.1 Moraxella sp. | reverse complement strand
AGCGCCGCCCAGCTAAACATGGTTACTGTACTGCGATCAATGCCTGCTTCACGCAACCACAAGCCCAAACTGCTAAAAATTAGCAAAATCGGCACGCCTGCGGCAAAGCCAAGCAAAAACAGCGAAATCGCCTGACGGTTAAAATAAGCTTCTTGGAAGGCTTGCCAGCCACTTGTGGTATGAATATTTGGCGCTGTCATAATTTTTTGTTGGTCAATAAAAGGCAACATTTTAGACCATTTACCCACCGATAAAAAGCCCCAATCGCCCAATGGTGAAAGAAGACCCACCATTTATCGCAAATCTTAACCAAAAGCCACATGATTTTAACAAAAGTAACATTTTTGATAACAATACGCCGTGGCTGTCTGCGCCCAATATTCCAAATTTTTATGATTCTTAAATTTTAATATTCCAAATTAATATGATATTTTTCATTTTTGGCATTTTATTTTTTAAAGGGGAATTTTATAATGAATGTCCATTTTAGCATTTTATTTAGGCACACTTTATGGCGATTGATGTCATCATTAACCAAAAACATTTGCAAATCCAGCTCAAACAATTAGAAACGGTTTGGCATACGGTCGTTAATGGCTATAATCTCAGTCAAGCAGCAGGGCTTTTGCACACCAGCCAGTCCAGTCTTTCCAAACAAATCGCCGCCCTAGAAAATCAGCTTAAAGCCGATGTGTTCACCCGCCAAGGCAAACGCCTAACAGGACTTACCCCCATTGGTAAAGCACTGTTGCCCCACATTGAGACGATTTTTGCCGAAATTCGCACCATTGAAAATCTAAGCTTGGATTTTAATAACGCCAGCGAAGGCACACTGACGGTTGCCACCACACACACCCAAGCCCGTTATGTACTGCCCCAAATCGTCAAAACCTTTCGGCAAAAATTTGATAAAGTCAATTTGGTGCTCCAACAAGCCGATCCTGAAACCATCGCCCAAATGGTGATTCGTGGACAAGCCGACATTGGTATCGCCACCGAAAGCCTGCTCAACAACAACGTATTACGCTGCCATCGTTATTATGACTGGTCACACGTGGTAATTGTACCCAAAGATCATGAATTGGCGGTATTTGTAGATAACCCACAAGGCATTGATTTGCCGACATTGGCAAGTTTTCCTATTGTAACTTATCATGGCGGTTTTACGGGGCGTACTAGCATAGACAAAGCCTTTGCCAAAGCAGGACTAACCCCTGATGTGGTGCTGGCGGCGCTAGACTCTGACGTGATAAGCACTTATGTGTCGTCAGGACTTGGGGTGGGCATCATCGCTGAAATGGCTTATGAACCCAAACATTATCCTGATTTGGTCGCCATACCCATCACCCATTTTGGGCGTTTTACCAGTTGGATTGCCATGCGTGATGACAGCGACATTCGCAAATTTGGGCATGAGTTCATCAAACTGTGCCAAGCGCAATTTGACAAAAAATAACGCCATCACCACCGATCGCCCAAAATTTTCCCAAAAACACGCCATGTTGTAGTATCATAGGCGTGTTTTTAGTTATCAAAATAAATAAGGCAATCCCATGAGCGACAAAACCCCCCAAGACAGCCAATTCATCAATCCCAACATTTTGCCCACTGGCACCCCCCAAGGTCAAGCCGCCATGCAAACCCCCCAAGGCGAAACCCCAACAGCCGACGAAGAAACCACGCATTTTGGTTATCAAACCGTCCGCAAAGCCGACAAACAAGCCAAAGTCGCTGAAGTATTTACGTCTGTTGCCACCAAATACGACATCATGAACGACTTGATGAGCTTTGGCATTCACCGCCTTTGGAAACGCTACGCCATCAAATTATCAGGCGTACGCACAGGGCAGCACGTCCTAGACATTGCAGGCGGGACAGGGGATTTGGCAAAGGCATTTAGCCGTGAAGTGGGCAGATCAGGCAAAGTGGTTTTGTCCGACATCAACGAAGCCATGCTAGAAGTTGGTCGCACACGCCTACTCAACGCAGGCTGCAACAACGTGGATTTTGTGCTTGCCAACGCCGAAACGCTCGAACCCTTTGCCGATAACAGCTTTGATTTGATAACCATCAGTTTTGGGCTGCGTAACGTAACCGACAAAGACAAAGCCCTATCTGCCATGTTTCGGGTGTTAAAACCCGGTGGGCGTTTGTTGGTACTGGAATTTTCCAAGCCAGTCTTTGAGCCTTTGTCCAAGGCGTATGATTTGTACTCTTTTACCGCCTTACCTTTGATGGGCAAACTGGTCGCCAACGACAGCGAAAGCTATCAATACTTGGCAGAAAGTATCCGTATGCACCCCGACCAAACCACACTCAAAGCCATGATGGAAGCGGCAGGCTTTGTCAATACCGATTATCACAATCTCACCGGTGGCATTGTGGCGCTACACCGTGGCTTTAAGCCCTACGCCTAATGCTTGGCGTACTTGCACTGGCAGGGGTGGAGCGTCTTTGTAATGCGTTATTAAGCGCCGAAATAACAAGCTTACCTGCCTATACCGACTTAATTGGCAAAAGCCTACAGCTTGTTGTGGGTACGCCGTCTTTGTCGCTGGTGATTGTGTTTGCCGAAGATCATCTGAGTTTTTTGCCCGCTTATACGCCAATTTTTGAGCCACAAGGTGGCATTTGTCCTGATGTGCCCGACTGTGTTTTGAGTGT
>JBHAZZ010000017.1:0-7146 GCA_041781275.1 Moraxella sp. | reverse complement strand
AGACAGGTCGTGATGCTGCCATCGGTGCTGCCATTGGTGCAGGCGTAGGCGCTTACATGGGTCGTCAAGAAGCCAAACTAAAAGAACAAACTGCAGGTACAGGCATTGAAGTAACCAGAGATCCTGTTACCAACAACATCAACCTAGCCATTCCTGAAGCCATCACTTTTGATGTGGGCAGATACAACATCAAACCTGCTTCATACAACACACTAAATCAAGTTGCTAACACATTGGTTCAATACAACCAAACTCAAGTAGTGGTTAATGGTTATGCGTCTATTGAAGGTAACGCCAACGCCAACCAAATCCTATCACAAAACCGTGCAAATTCTGTGGCACAATACCTAGTTTCTCAAGGCGTAAGCCAAAGCCGTATCAGCGCTTATGGACTGGGTGCAACCACTCAGTTTGGCAGCAGCTACGAGCCAAACCGCCGTGTAGAATTGACCATTTTAGCCCCACAATCGCTAAGCAACTAACCAAGAGCTGATTGTCAATTCGTCATAAAAAACAGGCTTGTTATGAGCCTGTTTTTTTGTTGGTCAAACGTTAATAAACCTTTAGGGACAAAAAAGGCTTTAACCCGATAAAGCCTTTTTTATGAACTGAAGCGACCAGTAGTCATGCTTTGGTTGCTAGCACTCTATGAAATATTTCACTTAAAATTTTAACGTCATTGACCCGTGCATAATTTAATCGGGTTACAAACGCCAAACGTCTGTGCGGCCCTGCTTCACTGATGGGTACAGCAACGACATTTTTATTATTGATTTGTTCTAGCGCCATTTTTGGGACTAACGTTGTGCCAAGCCCTGCCAGCGCCATTTGAATGATGGTATGCAAACTGGCATCACTAAACCCTGATTTTAGGTCAGATTTACTCATGGAACACACCGACAAAATTTGATCGGTCAAACAATGTCCTTCACCAAGCAATAACAAATTCTTTTTGGAAAGCTCGCTGCTGGTGATGTGATCCAAAGAAGCAGCCTTATCGCCTTTGGGAAAAATGGCAAAAAAATCTTCCGCCCAAAATTCAAACGTATGTAACCCTTCAATCACATAAGGCAGTGCCACGACAGCCGTATCAATATGCCCATAACGCACCTGATCAAGCAGGCGTTCGGTTTGTTGTTCTATGACCGAAATTTTAAACTTGGGATAGGCGTGGGTCAAAGCAGGTAGTACCTTAGGCAACAAATACGGAGCGATGGTTGGAATGATACCGATGGTCATCGGGTACGCTAAGGGAACTTGATGAGAATGTGCTCTTGCGGTCAAATCATTGATTTCACTAAAAATTCTTTGGGCTCTTTCTAGCAGTTCTTCGCCGATGGGGGTAATGAGCACTTGTTTGTTGTTGCGTTCAAAAATTTGGGTGTCTAGCTGCTTTTCTAATTCGGCAATGCCAAGGCTTAGGGCAGATTGCGAAATGTTACACTCTTCGGCGGCACGTTTAAAATGTTTATGTTTGGCAACGGCTAAGGCAAATTCTAGTTGGCGTAATGTGATCATCGTCAATTCCTAAAAAGGTACATCTTAATTCCTATTCTACACTTAATTAATAAAACAAAACAGCACATTTAAAAGTTTTAACTGGATAAATGACATAGTTTTGTTATGATAATGACAAGCAAGCAAAGATTGTACAGTTTTTGACCCGAACAATCTTGTTAATGCTTTGCCAATTTTGTATTTCAACTTCATGAGTAATCAGGTATCATTATGACCGCTATCATCAACCAACACATTCCAGAGTTTAGCACTCAAGCTTTCGTTAATGGCGAATTTCAAACCATCTCTACTGCTGATGTCAAAGGCAAATGGGCGATCTTTATGTTCTACCCACACGATTTTACTTTCGTTTGCCCCACCGAACTTGAAGACATGGCAGAACATTACGAAGAGCTAAAAGCACTTGGCGTAGAAGTTTATGCCGTTTCTACCGACACCCATTTTGTACACAAAGCATGGCACGACGCTTCTCCTGCCATCAGCAAAGTAAAATACCCAATGCTTGGCGACGGCACTGGTGCCATCACTCGTGGCTTTAATGTGATGATTGAAGGTCAACACGCTGCACTGCGTGGTACTTTCTTGGTTGATCCAGACGGTCTTATCAAAGTAGCCGAAATCCACGACTTAGGTATCGGTCGCTCTGCCAAAGACATGATCCGCAAAGTCAAAGCCGCTCAATATGTGCGTGATAATGATGGCGAAGTTTGCCCAGCCGCTTGGGAGCAAGGTCAAGAAACCCTAAAACCAAGCCTAGACCTAGTTGGCAAAATCTAATCCAATATTTGTCTTTTCTCCACAAAAGCCGCCGTTTTGGTGGCTTTTTCTATGTGGTATTTTATTTTTAAGCACAAACAAAAAACGCAAGTCGTTAAACTTGCGTTTTGTCAATCAATCCAAATTAGGATTTAGACAGCAGGTATTGATATAGCTCGTCTTTTAGTGCCAATTTTTTACGTTTTAAACCTTCGATCTCTTCGGCACGGCTAACAGATGCCACAGGATCTTTTTCAAGTTTGTCAATCTCGGTGTCAAGGTCGTTATGCTCATCAAACAGCTTGATGAAGTGCAAATCGCCTTCTGATTTTAGTTTGGTGATTAGCTCACGGTATTCTGGGAACATGGTTTTCTCCAAATAAAGGGTCAAAACAGACCGCCTAATATATGACGTTATATTAACAAGATTATGCCATTTTAGCAAGTTTTAAGCCGAATTAACTTTAATGATGACAGCGTTTTAAATTCTAAAATTGGCAAGGGCGGTGCAACTTTGTATAATGGCTGTACACGATGATGATATGTTTTATAAATCATATATCATTTATCAATCTTATTTTTAAAAGGAAAAACCATGTTAGACCAAAATTTATTAGACGCTGTCAAAGCCTATAGCGCCAACATGACCCGCCCCATCGTCATCACCCTTGGACAAGGTCAGCACCCAAAACGTGGCGAATTGGTGGACTTTTTGGAAAAAATCGCCAGCACCAGCGACAAAATCGGCTTTGACAAAACCGCCACCGATGACAGTTTGTCGCCCATCAGCTTCAAAATCGCTACCGAAAACCGTGATACAGGCATTGTGTTTAGTGGCATTCCTGCAGGTCATGAATTCACTTCTTTGGTGCTTGCCATTTTGCAAGCGGGCGGACACACCATGAAGCTGGACGAAGGCATTCAAGACTTGGTCAAACGTATCCAAAAACCCTTGAAATTTCAAACCTTTGTTTCGCTGTCTTGCCACAACTGCCCTGACGTGGTGCAAGCGTTGAACCAATTTGCCCTACTTAATGACAACATTGAAAGCGAAATGATTGATGGTGGCGTGTTTCCTGAACTGGTTGCCGAAAAGAACATTCAAGGCGTGCCTGCGGTCTTTTTAAATGGCAAACCCTTTTTAAATGGCAAAGTGGACACCGCCCGTATCATTGACAAATTACAAAACGAATATGCCGATCTGTTGTCCCAAAGCGTGGCAGAACAGCTACCCACCCAAGACGTAACAGTCATCGGTGGCGGGCCTGCTGGCAGTGCTGCGGCGATTTATACCGCTCGCAAGGGACTAAAAGTGGCATTGGTTGCCGACCGCATTGGCGGACAAGTCAAAGACACCCAAGACATTGAAAACCTAATTTCTGTGCCTTTGACCAACGGCAACGAATTGGCAGCAAATTTGGCAGCGCACATTCGCAGTTACGACATCACCGTCAAAGAACACGTCAGCGTGTCAAACATTGAAGAAGTCCAAGACGGCTATCAAGTTACACTTAACACAGGCGCAAGCTGGACATCTCGCACCCTAATCATCGCCACAGGCGCAAAATGGCGCAAACTGGGCGTAAAAGGCGAAGATGAAAACATCGGTAACGGGGTCGCTTACTGTCCGCATTGCGATGGTCCTTTCTTTAAAGGCAAACCTGTGGCGGTCATCGGTGGCGGTAATTCAGGCGTAGAAGCGGCACTGGATTTGGCAGGCATTGTCTCGCACGTTACGGTGCTTGAGTTTGGCGACAGTTTGCGTGCTGATCAGGTACTGGTGGACAAAGCCAACGCCAAAGACAACATCACCATCATCAAATCGGCTGCCACCCAAGAAATCGTTGCCCAAAATGGCAAAGTTACCCAACTGATTTATCAAGACCGCAGCACAGGCGACAACAAAACCCTTGATCTCAATGCCGTCTTTGTACAAATTGGGCTTGTGCCAAATTCTGAAGTCGTCAAAGGCTTGGTTAATACCACCGCTCAAGGCGAAATTGAAATTGACGCCAAATGTCGCACCAATAAAGCAGGGATTTTTGCCTGTGGCGACGTTACCACCGTGCCATTTAAGCAAATCAACATCGCCATGGGCGAAGGCTCAAAAGCTGGGCTGTCGGCGTTTGAATATTTGATGATGAACGGCTAACTGCCAAACAAAAAACCAAAGCACACTTTTTTAGGGTGTGCTTTTTTATGGGACTGCCTAAAAAATCAAACACTAAACGTTTAAACTTTTAGATTTTGTAGGGATTTTAAAAATTGACTGCAATTTAAAGGGCTTATTTCATACGGGCAATCAAATTGTCTTTGACCACAAACTGATGATACAGCGCCGCCCCGATATGCGCCACCACAAGCGCCACCAAGCCCACAAAAATCACATCGCCATGTATCTGATTAAAAAAACGTGCCATGTCTCTGTCGGGGCTAACCATCGGGGCGATGTCAAATAGCCCAAACACACTGGTGCTACGTCCGCCATACATACTCATCAAAAGTCCGCTAATTGGCATGGCAAGCATGGCAAGATACAAAGCCAAATGTGTCAGATGAGCAACAGCGGTTTGCCATACTGGCATGGGTACAGGCGCTGGGGCTTTGGACACAAAACGATTAACAATGCGCAGCAGCGTCCAAATCAAAAAGCTTACCCCTATCGCCTTATGTATGCCGATATAATCATCACCCATATTAATCAGTATTACAGGAATCAGCAGCAATAACGCCCCCACCCAATGAAAAATGCGGGTCATCAAGGTGTATTTTTGAATGGTTGGTGATGTATTCATAACTCTTTCTCTTTTTATTGACTTATGGCAAGTCTATCAAAGCACAACAACAAACACAAGAAAGTATTTTAAATTGACACAGGTAAGCCAACTTGACCAAATGACCCAAAAATCACCCACCAATGCTGGCTTGGCATTGATTTTTTATGCGGTTTTGGGTAAAGTGTGATGACCATTTAACCCAAAAGGAAATTGTTATGCCCGCATTAAGAAATGATATTGACCCCGATGGACTGCTTGAATATTCGGTGGTTTATACCGATCGTGCCCTAAACCATATGTCCAACGCTTTTAAAGAAGTGATGACCGACTTATCCGCCCTACTCAAAGGCTTATATCACGCTGACGCTGTCGCCATCGTCCCTGGTTCTGGCACGTTTGGCATGGAAGCGGTGGCACGCACATTTGCCACAGACAAAGACTGCCTTATCGTGCGTAATGGCTGGTTTAGTTATCGCTGGACACAGATTTTGGAAGCAGGCAACATCACCAAAAGCTCACAAGTGTTCACCGCCACACATACAGGCACGGGCACAGATACGGTTTTTGCGCCTGCCGACATCGCCACCGTTACAGACTTTATTCGCACCAACCAAATACAAGTGGTGTTTGCCCCCCATGTAGAAACAGCGTCAGGCATGATGTTAAGCGATGAATACATTCGTGCACTTGGACAAGCGGTGCATGACGTGGGCGGTATTTTGGTGATTGACTGCATTGCGTCAGGCTGTATGTGGCTAGATATGCAGGCACTGGGCATTGATGTGTTACTTTCTGCCCCACAAAAAGGACTGTCTAGTACGCCTTGTGCGGGACTTGTCATGCTTTCACAGCGTGCCAAAGACATGGTTATGGACAGCACATCAAGCAGCTTCGCCCTTGATCTAAAAGCATGGCTAAACATCATGACCGCTTATGAAAACGGCGGACACGCTTATTATGCCACCATGCCTACCGACGGGCTACGCCAACTTAGAAACACCCTAAAAGAATGCCAAGCCATCGGTTTTGACACCCTAAAAGCCGCTCAAATCACCTTAGGGCAACGCATTTTGCAAGTTTTACAAGCCAAGAGCATCAAAAGCGTCTCAGAAGCCGCCTACCAAGCCGCAGGGGTCATCGTTTGCCACGCTCCCAATGACGACCTACAAAAAGGCACTGCTTTTGGGCAAGTGGGGCTACAAATTGCCGCAGGTGTTCCCTTACAAGTAGGCGAACCATCTGACTACAAAAGCTTTCGCATTGGGCTGTTTGGGCTTGATAAATTGACCGATGTAGATGGTACGGTGGCAAGATTTCAAGCGGCGTGCGATAAGGTTTTTGGTTAAATTTTGACCTAAAACCCCCTTATCATAGCGGACAGCTAAGGTATAATTTTTGCAATAAAAAATGGTAATTTCCTTTGTTTTAATTGCCATTTTTTATGAAACTTGCCACACTTACGCTCATTCATCGCACCCCAAATCCAAGCACAGACACCGTTGTTGCAGTCAATTCTCACACCACGCAGCGAATTGCCATCACCGACAAACACACCCGTGTACTACTTAGTGATGAGCAAGGGCTTAGTCCAAAAGGTGTGCGGTTTGCTCGCCAAGGCAAAGACCTTATCATCAATGAAGGCGATGAAACTTACGCCGTTTTGGAAAATTATTA
This sequence comes from Moraxella sp., assembly GCA_041781275.1. Taxonomy (GTDB): domain Bacteria; phylum Pseudomonadota; class Gammaproteobacteria; order Pseudomonadales; family Moraxellaceae; genus Moraxella. The sequence goes on along the minus strand of JBHAZZ010000017.1, from coordinate 421 downwards.
CCATTATCATGACGATGGACAAGGTGTATTAGGCTTAGCACAAGATAACGGTTATCAGGCGTATCATCTGCAAGAAACGCCCGAGTTTGTGCAAGTACAAGGGGCGGATTTTGTTGCCTACAACGCACAGCAGCTTGACGCTCAATTAGGCACATTCACAGCATGGCAAAGCAAAGCGGCGTGGCTTATGGGCGTGCCTTTGTTTGGTGGCATGGCGACGACGGCTTATGCCATTGATAGAAGCAATGATGATGAACGCTCTTTTACTATAAATAATCAAGATAAAGCACAGACACCAACTCCGGCACCTGTTCCAACTCCGGCACCTGTTCCAACTCCGGCACCTGTTCCAACTCCGGCACCTGTTCCAACTCCGGCACCTGTTCCAACTCCGGCACCTGTTCCAACTCCGGCACCTGTT
>JBHAZZ010000016.1:0-4764 GCA_041781275.1 Moraxella sp. | reverse complement strand
CTACACCCCTTGGTGTGTGCGGCATTTAACGCTGACTTTGACGGCGACCAAATGGCGGTGCACGTACCATTGACCTTAGAAGCGCAATTAGAAGCACGTGCGCTGATGATGTCCACCAACAACATTTTGTCGCCTGCCAACGGTGAGCCCATCATTGTGCCTTCGCAAGACGTGGTGTTGGGTTTGTATTACATCAGCCGTAGCCATGTCAATGCCAAAGGTGAAGGCATGGTCTTTAGTACCGTCAATGAAGCCTTGCGTGCCATTGGTTCTGATGATTTAAGTGTCAATGCCAAAATCAAAGTGCGTGTCAAAGAAACCGTCATTGATGAAAAAACAGGCGAAAAAAGCACTCATGCCGAAATCAAAGACACGGTTGCAGGTCGCCTTTTGATTTGGAACATCATGCCTGAAGGTATGGCATTTAGTGAGTGTAACAAAGAGATGACCAAGAAAAACATCTCAAAACTGTTGAACTCTTGCTATCGTAAATTGGGCGTAAAAGAATCGGTATTGTTTGCTGACCATTTGATGTATCTAGGGTTTGCCCAAGCGACTTTGTCAGGCATTTCTATTGGTATGGAAGACATGGTCATTCCGCCCACCAAAAAAGAAATCGTGGACGCTGCCGACGCTGAAGTGCGGGGCATTGAAAAACAATTTGATGAAGGTTATGTAACCGCAGGTGAACGCTACAACAAAGTGGTGGACATTTGGTCTCGTACCAGTGATAAGATTGCCAACGCCATGATGGAAAACTTATCCAGCGACGAAGTGATAAATGCCAAAGGTGAAGTGGAGCGTGAAAAATCCTTTAACTCCATTTATATGATGGCAGATTCGGGCGCTCGTGGTAGTGCCACTCAGATTCGTCAGCTTGCAGGTATGCGTGGTTTGATGGCAAAACCAGACGGCTCTATTATTGAAACGCCAATTAAAGCCAACTTCCGTGAAGGCTTGAGCGTATTGCAGTACTTTATTTCAACGCACGGCGCTCGTAAAGGTTTGGCGGATACGGCACTAAAAACAGCAAACTCAGGATATTTGACCCGTCGTTTGGTGGACGTGGCGCAAGACTTGGTCATCACTCATGATGATTGTGGTACCGAAGCAGGTCAGCGCATGGTTCCTGTCATCAACGGTAGCGAGATTGTTGAACGTTTGGGCGATCGTGTGCTTGGTCGTGTGGCTGCCAAAGACGTGGTAAACGGTAGTGGCGAAGTCATCATTGAAGCGGGTACTTTGATTGATGAGCGTTTGGTTGAGCTTTTAGACATCAACGCCATTGACGAAGTTTATGTGCGTTCGGTCATCACCTGTGAATCACATTATGGGGTGTGCGCCAAGTGCTATGGACGTGATTTGGCACGTGGACATTTGGTCAATATCGGTGAATCTGTCGGCGTGATGGCGGCACAATCTATCGGCGAACCAGGTACTCAGCTAACGATGCGTACTTTCCACGTTGGGGGTGCAGCAAGCGCCACATCGGTGGACAACAGCGTTTCGGTTGGTAACTCAGGTACGATTCGTTTCCGCAAAATGAAGACCGTAGAGCACGGTGATGGTCATTTGGTGGTGGTATCACGTTCAGCAGAAATTGGCGTGATTGATGGACAAGGTCGTGAGCGTGAACGCTACAAAGTGCCTTATGGTTCTAACATTTTGGTCGCCAATGAAGCCCAAGTTAATGCAGGCGATGTCATTGCCAAATGGGATCCGCACACCCACCCAATCATTACCGAAGTTGCAGGTAAAGTACGCTTTAGCGACATTACCGACGGCATGACTGCAGCGGTGAAGGTGGACGAAACCACAGGCATGAGTTCTTTTGAGATTTTGGCAGTCAGAGACCGTCCAAGCATTGCCAAAGACGTGCGTCCTGCCATCATACTAGATACCGCCGATGGCAAAGAAGCGGTGTATTTCTTGCCTGCTGAAACCATCATTCGTGTTACCGAAGGTGAGACCATTGGTGCAGGTTCGGTGCTTGGTCGTGTGCCACAAGCTACATCGGGTACCAAGGATATTACGGGTGGTTTGCCACGTGTTGCTGACCTATTTGAAGCCCGTCGCCCCAAAGATCATGCCATCATGGCAGAGATGAGCGGTACAGTAAGCTTCGGTAAAGAGACCAAAGGCAAAAACCGATTTATCATCACTGATGAAGAAGGTAACGTACACGAAGAGTTGATTCCAAAATGGCGTCAAATCAACGTCTTTGAAGGCGAAACTGTAGAGCGTGGCGAAGTGGTGTCAGACGGTCCACAAAACCCACACGATATTTTGCGTCTAAAAGGCGAGACAGCGCTTGCCAATTATGTGGTTAATGAAGTGCAGGAAGTTTACCGCTTACAAGGGGTAAAAATCAACGATAAGCACATTGAAGTCATTTTGCGTCAAATGCTACGCAAGGTAGAAATCATTGATGGCGGGGATTCTAGCTACTTCAAAGGCGATCAGGCAGAATTTAACAAAGTGCGTGAACTAAACGCCAAGTTAAATGCTGAAAACAAGATGCCGATTGTTTATGAGCGTCAATTACTGGGTATTACCAAAGCCAGTCTTGCCACCGAAAGCTTTATTTCAGCAGCGTCTTTCCAAGAAACCACCCGTGTCTTGACAGCAGCTGCGGTAATGGGTAAAGTGGACGACTTAAGCGGTCTAAAAGAAAACGTGGTGGTGGGGCGCTTGATTCCAGCAGGTACTGGACTTGCTTACCATCAAAACCGTCAGCGTAAAGCCCAAAAAGCACTTGAAGACGTGGCGCTTGAAGCGGTGATAAGCGAGCCAACCGCCGAAACCAGTCATGATGATTTTGCCAAAGCTTTTGCTGATGAACTTGACCAAAGTCAAAGTATTGGTGAATAGTATCAGCCCAAACAAAAACCCACGTCTGATGATGTGGGTTTTTTATTAATATCACAATTTTCCTTGAAACTTCTGTAGTTTTTCTTGATTTTCATGGCAAATATGAAATATCAAAATGCCTGAATTTTTTTACATGATTAAAAATTTAAAATAAATGACTTGCACGGCAAGATGACGAATTAGTAGAGCCAAGTTAATCAAGTCATCAATAAAACCAGCCTAGGGCGTATTGACGTTTCAATTTGCGTGAAAAATTTAGATAAATCGCAAGTTTTTAGGCAATAAACGAAGGCAATATGATAATGTTGGCAAGTTTATTAACGACAAAAGGCAAGATTTGGCTTATTTTTCACCAAAAGCTTGCCTGTTGTTTAATATTCAGCCTTTTTAAGGCGTGTGAAACGTCAATACGCCCTAATTAAACTGGTTTTGGATAATCACATATTAGGATAATTAGGACCGCCACCGCCTTCGGGTGTAACCCATGTGATGTTTTGACTGGGGTCTTTAATGTCGCAAGTTTTGCAATGCACGCAGTTTTGGGCGTTGATGACAAAACGAGACTCCCCGTCATCGTCAGTCAGCACTTCATACACCCCCGCAGGGCAATACAAACGTGCAGGTTCGCCATACAAAGGCAGGTTGCGACCTACAGGAACACTGCTGTCTGTCAGGCGCAAATGACAAGGCTGATCTTCGGCGTGGTTGGTGTTGGAAATAAACACGCTAGACAGTTTATCAAAGGTCAGTTTGCCATCGGGTTTTGGGTAGTCGGGTTTGTAGGCGTGGTGGGCGTTATCCAATTTGGCAAAATCTGGCGTATTGTCGCTTAATGTAAAGGGTACTTTACCGCCAAGCAGATTTTGTTCCACAAAGGTAAATGCTCCCCCAAGCCATTCGCCCATGCGATGTAACGCAGGTGTCCAATTTCGTGATTCATAAGCGTCTTGATATAGCCATGAATTTTCAAAGGCGGTTTGGTATTCGCTGACTTCATCATGACAGCGACCGCTTTTGATGGCTTCAAACACCGCTTCGCCGGCAAGCATACCCGATTTCATGGTGGTGTGCGTGCCTTTGATTTTGGCGGGGTTTAAAAATCCAGCGTCATCGCCCACCAGTACGCCACCTGCAAAGGTCAATTTGGGCAAGCTGTTTAATCCGCCTTTGGTCAAGGCACGAGCGCCATACGACAGACGTTTGCCGCCTTCCAAGATGGGACGAATAATGGGGTGCAGTTTAAGGCGCTGAAGTTCGTCAAAGGGCGACATATTGGGATTGCTATAAGACAAATCCGCCACCAGTCCAAAACTGACCTGATTATTTTCGGCAAAATACAAGAACCAACCGCCCGTTGAACCTGTTTCGCTCAAAGGCCAGCCCGAGCCGTGCATTACCACGCCTTCTTCGTGTCTGTCGGGGTCTATTTCCCAAAGCTCTTTTAGTCCAATGCCATAATGCTGTACGTCTTTGTCTTTATCCAAGTGGAAACGGCTGATCAGGCGTTTACCCAAATGCCCCCGACAGCCTTCAGCAAAAATGGTGTATTTAGCAAGCAATTCGTAACCAGCTTCAAAAGAAGGTTTGGCTTCGCCTTTGGCATTCACGCCCATGTCGCCTGTTTGTACGCCACGCACGCTGCCGTCTTCGTTGTACAAAATTTCACTGGCGGTAAAACCTGCAAACATCATCACGCCCAACTCTTCAGCTTGAGCGGCAAGCCAGCGCACCACATTACCAAGCGACACGATGTAATTGCCTTCGTTATGCATACTCATGGGTACCACCGAGCTTGGCAATTTGATGGCTCGTTTGGCGCAAGTCAGCATATAAACACGGTCTTCTTTGGCTTCTACGGTAACGGGCGCATTCATTTCTTGCCAATTAGGAAAT
>JBHAZZ010000015.1:0-4703 GCA_041781275.1 Moraxella sp. | reverse complement strand
TATAATCAATCCAATTTAATTAAGCATGGCATTGTCTAATTGGCAAAAACACGCTACAATTTACCAATAATCTCAATTTTTAATTAATAACAAACCATGACCCCCACCCTACCACCCCAATGGCAAGACTGGTTAGACACCAACATCAAACGCCAAGTTCCCCTTACCACACTTGCCCAAACGTTAAGCGAACATGGCTTTTATGACGCAGCCAATGCTTTATTAAACAAATCTACAGTGTCTTTGCCTTTTATAGACACCACTCAAAATAGCCTGACTCTTGATGGGCGAACGTGTCATATTACGATGGTGTGTGATAAGCCGTATTTGGTGGTGCTTGATAATTTTTTGAGCAGTGAAGAATGTCAAACGCTCATCACCCTTTCAGAAAATAAATTTTTAGACGCAACTGTGGTAGATGACGCTACGGGTGATTTTGTCAAAAATCCACACCGTACCAGTATGAATACCGCCTTTAACCGTGGTGAAAATGAATTTATTCGCACCATAGAAGCACGCATTGCCAAACTGATTCATTGGGACGAAAACAAAGGCGAAGGCGTGCAGGTACTGCGCTATGGCAAAGGCGGCGAGTACAAGGCACATTTTGACTTTTTTGACCCCAACACCACAGGCGGTCAAAAAAATATGATGGTTGGTGGACAGCGTGTCGGAACATTTTTGATGTATTTATCCGATGTAGAAGCAGGCGGCGCAACTCGCTTTCCCAGTGTCAATCTAGAAATTCGCCCCAAAGCAGGCATGGCGGTATATTTTGGGGATTTGTTGCCCACAGGCGAACCTGACAAATTGTCCTTGCACGCCAGCATTCCTGTCATCACAGGCACAAAATATTTGGCAACCAAATGGCTAAGACAAAATGTTTATGGGTGATTTTTATACAAAAGCCTAACTTTTATGTTTTTTAGCCCCAAAAGGCTTTAATAAAATTAAGTTTAACCAAAAAACTTAAACTTACCCACAAAAAACACCCCAAGAACTCACTCTTGGGGCATTTTTTTAGCGATTAACGATTAACGCTTTTTACGTTGAATGGCGTGAATGGCACGACCGTCCGCCGATAAAGCCGCTTCATGTACCGCTTCTGACACCGTTGGGTGCGCAAAAGTCATCAGCTGCAAATCTTCAACGCTAGAGACAAACTCAAGAGCAATCATGCCTTGATGAACGATGTCGCCTGCGCCCACGCCTACCATGTGCATACCTAATAAGCGGTCAGTTTTTGCGTCTGCCACCACTTTGACCAAGCCCATGCCTTCGCCTTGTGCCAAAGCACGACCGTTTGCCGCAAGGCTAAATGAACCTGTTTTGACTTCATGACCTTTGGCTTTGGCGGCTTCTTCGGTCAAGCCCACCCACGCAATTTCAGGGTGTGTATAAATGACGCTGATGATGGTGTCATAATTTACTTGGGCTTTTTCGCCATGAATGCGCTCTACCGCCATCATGCCTTCTTCCATCGCTTTGTGGGCAAGCATAGGTCCACGCACCAAGTCGCCAATGGCATATACGCCATCTAAGTTGGTTTTACATTGGTCATCAACCGCCACCAAGCCACGTTCAGTCAGTTCAATGCCACAGCCTTCAGCAAGCAGTTTTTCGCTGTAAGCACGGCGACCCACACACACGATAAGCTTATCAAAGACTTCGGTTTTGCTCTCACCTTTAACATCGGTGGTAACCACCACTTCGCCATTAACCACTTCGGCGGCTGTAACCTTGGTATCCACACGAATGTCAAGGCCTTGTTTTTTCAGCAGTTTAGCAGCTTCTTTGGCAATGTCTTTGTCTGCCACCGCCAAAAATTCTGGCATGGCTTCATACACCACCACTTCTGCACCAAGACGGCGCCATACCGAACCTAGCTCAAGCCCGATAACCCCTGCACCAATTACGCCCAGACGTTTTGGCACTTCGGCAAATTCTAGCGCACCAGTAGAATCTACAATGTACTCACCATCGGTTTTGGCAACAGGGATTTCAATTGGCACAGAACCTGATGCCAAAATCACATATTTGGCGCTGATGGTGGCTTCTTCGCCTTCCAAAGACTCAAATTTGACTTGTTTTTGTTCGCCTTTGCCATCAACCAACGTTCCCCAGCCTTGTAGCCAGTCCACGCCATTGCCCTTTAATAGACCTGCCACACCAGCGGTCAAGCCTTTAACAATGGCATCTTTACGCTCAAGCATTTTTTTGATGTCAATGGCAACATCGCCTGTGCTGATACCGTGTTCGGCAAGCTCGTGTTTGGTTGCTTCATAGCGATGTGAGCTATCTAGCAAGGCTTTTGATGGGATACAGCCCACGTTTAGGCAAGTACCGCCAAGCGCAGGTTCACCTTTGTGAACACGTTTTTCAATACACGCCACACTAAAGCCTAGCTGTGCGCCACGAATTGCCGCTTCATAACCACCAGGACCACCACCGATAACGACTAGGTCATAAGAATTTTTCATAAAGTTTCCTGTTGCTAAATTAAAAAGCAATTAATCAACCAATGCTAAAGGGAAAATCACCACTTTTCTTTTTTGGTTTGCTTCATCACTTTGTATTTCGTAAAAGGCTTGGCCGCAAGAACAACTTCACCTTCAAACACATATTCATCACGCGCCGTACTGCTAAATAACAATACTGTAACGCCATTAACACGAGACTGCGCCAATGTTTTGTTTTGTTGAAAATTAATATCCTGATCGCCTTTCTTGCCCATTCCGGTATACAATAATACACCATCTTGCCATCTGTCTTGATAAAGGCTATCATGTTTATGCATTAAAATCAGTGCGTTATTCTTTAAGTTATAAAAGACATCACCCGTATTAACCACTGAAATTTATCAATGAATTTTTTTGATGGGTTAAAATAACGCCTTTTTAAATTCAATACTTAGATTTGTATCAAAAAACGCCAGTAAGCATATACCTACTGGCTTTTTTTATTATAAATCAAGCAATAACATCGCTGGATCTTCGATCAATTCTTTGATGGTTACCAAGAATTGAACAGCGTCTTTACCATCAATCAAACGATGGTCATAAGACAGCGCCAAGTACATCATTGGCAAAATCACCACTTCACCATTGACTGCCATGGGGCGCTCATTGATGGCGTGCATACCCAAAATGGCGGTTTGTGGTGGGTTGATGATGGGTGTAGAAAGTAGCGAACCAAACACACCACCGTTAGTGATGGTAAATGTACCGCCTGTCATTTCGTCAATGGACAATTTGCCTTCACGGGCTTTGATGGCATAATCACGGATACCGCCTTCAATGTCGGCAAGACCCATGGTGTCAGTATCACGCAGCACTGGCACAACCAAACCACGGTCAGAAGACACCGCCACACCCACATCATAGTAACCATGATAAATGATGTCATCACCATCAATAGACGCATTCACCGCAGGGAAACGCTTCAACGCTTCAGTAGCGGCTTTGACAAACAGCGACATAAAGCCAAGTTTTACGCCATGACGTTTTTCAAAACGGTCTTTATACTTAGCACGCAAATCCATCAACGGTTTCATGTTCACTTCGTTGAACGTGGTCAGCATGGCGGTTTCTTGGGTGGCAGAAAGCAGACGTTCAGCGATACGCTTACGCAAGCGGGTCATTGGCTCACGTTTTTCAATGCGCTGACCTACGGCGGTGGCGATGACTTGACCGCTGTCGGCTTTCAGTGTTGGGTTTACCATGTCTGATTTGGTGATACGACCACCACGACCAGAACCTACCACATCAGCAGGGTTGATGCCAGTTTCTTTGGCAGCTTTGCGCACGGCTGGGCTTTGGTCTTTGTATTCAGCTTCTGCCACATCTGCTTTGGGCTGAATGGGGGCAGCTACGCTGACTGGATCGATGGTTGTGCCTTTGGCGGCTTCTTCGGCAGTGGTTTCTTTGGGGGCAGCCACAGCACCTGCTTCAAAAGTTGCAATGGTTTCTGCTGACAATACGGTGCTGTCCACGCCTTTGATAATGCTGGTCAATACGCCATCATCAGGGGCAACCACTTCTAAAACAACTTTGTCTGTTTCAATTTCGGCAAGCACTTGATCTCGTGCCACAGCGTCGCCTTCAGCAACGTGCCATTCTACGATGGTGCCGTCTTGTACAGACTCTGGAAATACAGGGGCTTTAATTTCAGCCATGTTAAACTCCTACTGATTTTGGGTGCTCATACACCGCATAAAGGATAAAATGCGACTTAATTTATGCCAATAACACAAACAACGTCAATTCATATCATCAAAATTAAAAAACAAATAGCCAAATCAACACAGGTTAATTTGGCCATTCTCGCTTATTGCAAGTCTTCTACTTGAACATTTAATGCTGCAGCAATGACTGCCTTTTGCTGTGCATTGTGAATTTTTGGTGAACCTGTGGCAGGTGCAGCAGCAGCAGGACGAGCAGCAGGCTCAATCACTTTGGCAGCGGTCAGATCTGACGTAATCAAACGATACAACTCTGGTGCCAAATAGTACCATGCGCCTTGGTTAAGCGGCTCTTCTTGCGCCCACATGACTTGCTCAAGATTTGGGTATTTTTGGATTTCTTGGGCAAGACGTTCTTTAGGTAGCGGATAAAGCTGCTCAATACGCACGATGGCGATGTCTCTTAGACCCAATTTACGGCGCTGCTCTAGCAGGTCATAATACACTTTACCACCACACAGTA
>JBHAZZ010000014.1:0-8017 GCA_041781275.1 Moraxella sp. | reverse complement strand
GCAAGTTCTTTTAACACTTCTTGACCAAGGGCTTTTTCTTTGACTTTTGCCACAAAATCACGAGCCACAGACAATGCCACGTCCGCTTCTAAAAGCGCCATACGCACTTCCCGCAACGTGTCTTTGATGTTGTCTTCGGTAAGCTGACCTGTGCCAGCAATATTGCGTAAAGAACCTGACAATCTCTCGGTTAAGGTATCAAACATAAAAAATCCGTCAAAATAAATGAAAATATATGAATGGGTCGTATTTTATGATAAATTAGCAAATTATGCCAATATTTCTTATCTAACAATCAGCCATATTGGTGATAATCTTGCATGAATTATACCAAATTATATATAAATTGTAGTTCAGTTACCAAAAAAACACATTTTGAGCGTCTTATGTTCTTGCTTTATGGTTTAACCGCCTTACTATACTCAAGTCTTAGCGTGTATTTGTATGTTTGCCTAATCAAAGGGCGAACCATCGCCAAAACCCCCACACTGATTGGCATACTATTGGCGATAGTGCTTCATGCCACGTTACTGTTTCCACACATCATCACGCTTTATGGGCTAAATCTTAATTTATTTAATACCATCAGTTTGACCACCTTATTTTTTTTGGGATTTTTTGCGGTATTTGGTTTTTATCGCCCGATCTTAAGCCTTGGGGTGCTTGCTTTACCCACTGCGTTATTTGGGTTAAGTGTTGGACATTTTGGACAAAGCGCCTACAAGCCCCTAACCGACATCAGCCCTGCCCTACAAGCGCATATTTTGCTGTCTTTTGCTGCTTATTGTGTGCTTTTAATGGCGTTTGTACAAAGTGTGATTTTAAGGCTACAAATCCGTGAACTCAAACGCCAAAGCATACATCGCTTTTGGGTCAGTAAACTACCTAGCTTACAAAGCATGGAAAGCTTATTGTTTGACATGATTTTGATGGGCTTTGTACTGCTTAGCATTGCGTTGGGCGTTGGTTTTATGCTGACTTATGATGTACTTGCCCAACACATCGCTCATAAACTGGTGTTTAGTGTGCTAAGTTGGTTGATTTTTGGGGCATTTATTTTGGGGCATTACAAACAAGGCTGGCAGGGCAAAAAAGCCACCAATTTTACTTTTTTTGGTTTTTTGCTGCTTGCCCTTGGGTTCGTTGGTAGTAAAGCGGTACTGGAATTGATGTTAAATTAAGACTTTAAGCCCATGGCATAATTGGCAACCATCGGTTTTACCCCCGGCAGTTTATCAAAAACAATCAGCCCCAAATTACGGGCAAATTTGACCGCAGGGTTTTTGTGGGTAAAGCCATGCACCACCGCATCACAAAACCGCACCACTCGCATCTGATCTCGTTTGCGTGCCATTTCATAAGTAATCAAACGGGCATGATCGCCAAAATCAAATTGACCATTTTCGGCAGTTTTTAGCACGTCGCCAAGCATGACCGCAAGCGCCCGAGCGTCTCGCAAACACAGGTTAAACCCCTGTCCTGCCACAGGGTGCAAAGTATGGGCGGCATTCCCCATGATGACGCAGCGACCCGCCACTTGACGCTTGGCAAGCACCTTGACCAAAGGATAAGCACCCCGTCTGCCCGCCTTGATGAACTTGCCCGCTTCTTCGCCAAATACCCGCTGCAACGTGGATAAAAAATATTCATCGTCTTGCAAATATCGCTGTTCTTCGCCCTTGGGGCAAATAAATACCACCGAGCGGCGATGTCCTTGCTGTGTTTCGCCCTGCACATCAGGCAAAGGTAATACCGCCAAAGGCCCTGCACTGCTAAAACGCTCGATGGCGGTATGGTTATGGGGCTTGTCGGTTTCAACCACACCAACAATACCAACTTGCTGATAATCGTAACTATGTACCCCAATACCCAACTGCTGTCTGGTGGGTGAATTTTGTCCATCGCAAGCCACCGCCAAAGGCGCTTCAATCAATAATGTGTTTTTTTCGCTAAGGCGATTGGCGGTGATGGTAATGCTACCACTACATTGGTCAATGTTGGTTACTTCGGTGTCATCAAGCAACGTAACAAAAGGACTGTCTTGTACCGCCTGCAACAGCTTACGACCCAGCCACGCATTTTCCATCACTTGCCCAAAACTTTCTACGTTTTCTTTGGCTTTTTCTAGCGTGGCCTTACCAAAACTGCCCAGCTCACTGATCTCTACTTTGTCAATACGGCAGGCGTGGCTTTGTAATTGCTCCCACAGGCCAATTTCTTGGTAAATTTGCACCGTTTTACGAGACAAAGCGGTATTGCGACTGTCCAAATACTGACGGCGGGCGTGGTCTTCGTCGGGGGCGATACTGGGATATTTTGCCGACTCAATAAGCGTACTATAAATGCCCTGATAAGCAAGCAACAAAGCAAAAGACAAGCCAACATGACCGCCACCAATGATAATGACGTGGTTTTGGTTATTGGGTTTGGAATATTTTGTAGGCATGATGGTATTCTTAGTGCTAATATTTAATAAAATTCATGAATTATAACAATTCCCCCATCATTTTAAAAAGGCATTCAGCCCACAAAACATACCGTTAAGCACATTAATGACACATAACCAACCCATGTCAAAATAAAAAAAGATATTTTTTTGATGTTTGGGGTTAATTTTATAAAAGTGATTATTTGTTTTTTTATGTATAAACCAATAAAATGATTAAATTTATTTATTTTGATCATCGCCCCAATAAAAAAACCATGTGTATCAAGTTTTTTTCCAATACTCATTGTTTTTATTTATATTTTTTACCAAAATCCAAAACGAAAGTTTATTAGCAAGTACCAAATAACGGCTATATACTTGCTTTGCACATAAAATAAATGTCCATCATTTTTATTTTGATAAAATTAGCTTTGCTGTTTTGCAATCACTTCTTTAACAAACCAAATGCTCAACTATAAGCAATAAATCATGTTAAGCCAAAGATCAAATGCGTTAATTGATAAAATGATGGTTGTTTTAAATTTTGATACTTGGGATTTTTGTGTTATAAAATTTTGGTTATTGTTTTTATTCAAACAAACATAAAAAGACCCATAAATCATCATAAGTCTTTAATTTTGTTATCTTTAAAGGCGGATAGTCTGATAATCATTAAAGCTAGTAGCCACCATGAAATTTTATCCAGATTTTCCTAAACTTTAAAAATCAAAAAAAATAAAAACCCCTTTATAAACTGTTGATTTATAAAGGAGTTATTTTTATTTGGTAGGCCCAGCAGGACTTGAACCTGCGACCAAAGGATTATGAGTCCTCTGCTCTAACCAACTGAGCTATAGGCCCGAAAAACAGCGCTATTATACCCAGTTTTGTCTTGTTAGTAAAGTCAATTTTGCGTGGTCGTTCATTTATTTTTGACATTTATTTTCTTGATTTTTTTTAAATTCATGTTAGCCTAATGTCATGATTTTAGGGGGATTTATGAAGTTTGAACTGCTGGGCGTTGGACAAAATTTGGGTAATGTACTGACATCTGACGCACTAGATATACAACTTGGACTGACAAAAGGCACAATACAAAGCCTATCAGGGGTCGCCCAAAGATACGTTGCCCCCAAAGGTATGTTACAGTCCGCCTTTGCTGCTGCTGCCCTAAAAGATTGCGCCGCCCATGCCAATATCAGTCTTGATAGCCTTGATTTATTACTGGCAACCAGCGCCGTGCCACAGCAAGCCATTCCTAGCACCGCAAGCTTTATCGCTCACGAGCTTGGGCTTGATGGCAAAAGCGTCTTTGACATTAATGCCAGTTGTCTTGGGTTTGTGGTCAGCTTATACCAAGCCATCAATTTATTACAAACAAAAGCCTATCAGCGCATTGGCATTGTTGCTTCTGACATCGCTTCTGCCGGCTTAAACTGGCAAAACTTACACGCTTCTGCCATTTTTGGTGATGGGGCGGCAGCAGTGATTGTACAAGCCCCAAACCCTGCCAACTCCCCCGCAGGTATTCGCCTAAACTGCCTTGGCTATGAATTTAAGGTTTATCCCCAAGGACGGCATTTTTGTGAAATTCGTGCAGGCGGCACCCGTGCCAATGCCACCGTTGGCATGACAGATGGCGATTTTTTGTTTGACATGGACGGCAAAGCGGTGTTTAAAATTGCCATGCAATACACCGAAGAATTTGTCTCTCATCTGCTTGCCAAAGCCCATCTTACTTATGATGACATTGACTGCGTGGTCATGCACCAAGCCAGCCATTTGGGCATGAAACACGCCATCAGTCGCCTACACTTTCGCCCCGAAACCATCATCAACATCTACCCCATGCATGGCAACCAAGTCAGCGCTTCCATTCCCACCGTACTGTATCACGCCTTTATCCAAGGCAAACTCACCCAAGGCGCAAGGCTTGCCCTATTGGGAACGGCGGCAGGGTTTGGCATTGGTGGTATGATTTTGCAGGTAGAATGACATGAACATACCACCCGCATTTGCGCTAGCGTTAGACAGTTTGCCCCGTGATGGCAAAATTTTGGTAACAGGGGCGACTTCAGGTCTTGGGCGCAGCGCCATCGCTTATTTACACCATCATGGCATTGACTGCAAAGCCACAGGGCGCAATTTATCGGTGCTCAACGACTTACAAGCCTCGGGTATCAAAAGCATTGCCCTAGATTTGACGAACGCCAGCGATGACGAGCTACAAACGCTTTTACAAGACGTTCATAGCGTTTGGCACTGTGCGGCGCTGTCAAGTCCGTGGGGAAAAAAACAAGCGTTTTTTGATGCCAATGTGTTGGCGACCCAACGCCTTGCCACTTGGGCGGATAAAATAGGTGTGCGCCGCTTTGTGCACATTTCTACGCCGTCTTTGTATTTTGACTTTTGTCATCGCCATCAGGTGCGTGAAGATGATGTCCGCCTTAGTGCAGATGGTCGCTTTGTCAATCATTACATTCACAGTAAATTTTTGGCAGAACAGTTTTTACAGGCGCTTAAGCCTGCCACCATGCAACTGGTGATACTGCGTCCACGGGCGATTTTTGGCGAATATGACAAGGTGCTACTACCCAAAATTTTACAGCTGTATCACGCCAAACAAGGTACACTTCCCCTACCCAATGGCGGACAGGTGCTGATGGACGTAACTTTTGCAGGCAATGTGGTCTATGCCATGACCCTTGCTAGCTATCAGCCTTTGCCCAGCGCCTTGCCCATTTATAACATCACCAATCAGCAACCCATTCGTCTAAACAAGCTGCTACAGCGCCTGATTTGTGATAAGATGAATCAGCCCTTGACCATCAAAAACGTGCCCTATCCTGTGGTCGCCACCCTTGCCAAAACTTTAGAAACAGTCAGTCAGTTTAGCCACAAAGAGCCCAGATTGACCGCTTATAGCGCAGGGGTGCTGTATTATGACATGACCTTAGACACCACCAAAGCCGAGCAAGAATTGGGTTATCATGCCGTTTATGACCTAGATTTTGCCATTGGTCTGACTGCCAACGCTTTATTAACACCGTCTTTATGAACGTTTTAATCACTTCACCCAGAGCGCCCATCGCCTTAGAATGGATAAAAATTGCCCACAAAGGCAACCACACCATCGCCTTATGCGACAGTTTGCGCTACCCTGTCGCCCGTTTTAACCACCTTGGGGCACGCTATCACCAAACGCCTGCGCCACGCCTTGATTTTGATGGCTATCAGCGCGCGATGATGACACTGATTGATTGGGCGGATTTGGTCATTCCTACCTGCGAAGACATTTTTTATTTGGCAAAATTACCCTTAAATGACAGCCAAAGAAACAAATGCTTCATGCCCGACAATGAGCTTTTGTTCACCCTACATCATAAATTGCACGTTTTTGATAAATTGCCCGACACAGACGGCACCAAAAAACCTGACACACGGCTGATTTGCGATAAGTCTGAGCTGATTTTTTCTGACCAAAAAACCATTTTAAAGCCTGTGTTTTCTAGGTTTGGACGAAACGTGGTGCGTGATGTCAATATAAAGACAACCGCCCATTTACCCATCAGCGCTCGTTATCCGTGGGTACAGCAGACTTTCATACACGGCACAGGACTATGCAATTACGCCATTTGTGAACATGGCAAAGTGATTGCTCACAGCGTCTATCGTCCCCGTTATTTGTTAAATGACGCAGCGGCAAGCTATTTTGAACCCACCCAAGATGAGCGAGCTGACGTGTTTATTGCTGAATTTGCCAAACTAAATTGCTATCATGGGCAAGTGGCGTTTGATTTTATGGACGATGGCAGCCACCTTTGGGTACTTGAGTGCAACCCCCGTGCCACCAGTGGGCTACATTTACTCGTCAATGGCTTAACGTTGGACAAACAAGGCGTGCTGCAATACACCCACACGACAGCCCAAACCCCCTTAAGGGTCAGCATTACTTTGCCGTTACTATTTGGTATAAAAGCCATAAAAACCAATACCTTACACACCCTTTGGCAAGATTTTTGGCGAGCCGATGATGTCATCAAAGACATTCCTGCTTATGCTCATGCACTTGCCCTAGGAGAGATGTGTTGGCGCAAATGGCGTTACCAAAAACCTTTGACCGCCGCCAGCACCTTTGACATTGAATACGATGGGACGTGTGATGACAAATAATATACAAAACACCACCTTACAAACTGGCGATTTGGCAAGCCGTTTTGCTCATGTGTACGCCACGCACCCTTTAAACACACTCATCAAAAACGCCCACGCCCGCACGCAGCTATTAAGCCTTGATGGGGTCGTCATGCCCACCACCCTTGTGGACGATGTCAGGGCTAACTGCTATGTGGTCTCACCCCACGCTGCCATCGTGGACTACGGTCAAGACGAATGTGAAAAACTGCCCCCACATCAAGGCAAACTCTTACGCCACGGCTTGCACGCCTTAAGCACTTCGCTCAAATTCACTCACATTGACCAAGTCGCCACCTTAAACAATTACTGCCTATCCACCAATACGCTTGGTCAAGCCTTTTTAAGCTTAGACAAAAGGCGATTGACCGATTTTGCCGTCAGCCATTTTCCCAAACACGCCATTTTGATTCGCTCACTCAACACGCAGCACCACCCAGCACATTTGCACGCCCTAAAACAACTGGGCTATCATTTAATCACCAGCCGTCAGGTGTATTTGTTTGATGACTTTGGCACTTGCCACCACCATCAAAATTATCTGCGTGATCAAAAATTAGTAACCGATGGTAAATTTTATTTTAAACCTTGTCAAAGCGATGATGACTATCAACAAGCCGAGCATTGGTACAACCGCCTGTATTTGGACAAATATTCACGGCAAAATGTGCAATTTACCGCCAAAGGATTGCAGATTTTTCATCGGCAGCAGATTTTGGATTTGACGCTGTTGATGGATAAGGCAAATAACCAAAGCTGTGGCGTGCTTGGCATGGTAGCTGATGACAGCGAAATCACTGCGCCAATTGTCGGTTATGACATCGCCACCAAAAAATCACTGGGCTTGTATAGACGCATCATCATGCAGGCACTCATCAATGCCCAAGCGTCAGGCAAAAGACTAAATTTAAGCTCAGGCGCACCCAGTTTTAAAATGCTTAGGGGCGGTCAGCCGTGCATTGAATATACTGCCGTTTATACCAAGCATTTGCCCATTCGTCAGCGCCTGCCGTGGCTAAGTTTTGCTAAGCTGTCGCCTTCTTATGCCAAGTTATTGCAACATTATCAGTTATAAAATCATGCTTAATCTGCCCAAACCTTATGCCACCATTGTTGATGAATGGTATCCGATTTTGCCCGTATCACAGCTTGATAAGCCTTTTGGGTTTTATTTGCTCAATCAAGCACTGGTATTGGTACGTCTGTCGGGGCAAGTGGTGTGTTTTGACGATTATTGTCCGCACCGTCATGTGCCGTTAAGCAATGGCAAAAGCGATGGTAACACGCTGCAATGCACCTATCACGGCTGGCGATTTGATGTGTCGGGCAAAGCCATCATTGCGCCGTGTTTTGGCAAATCGCCCGATGTGCAGCTGACACGCCACGCCTGCCAAG
>JBHAZZ010000013.1:0-11306 GCA_041781275.1 Moraxella sp. | reverse complement strand
GCACGCAAGAACTTGAAACGCAAGAACTTGAAACGCAAGAACTTGAAACGCAAGAACTTGAAACGCAAGAACTTGAAACGCAAGAACTTGAAACGCAAGAACTTGAAACGCAAGAACTTGAAACGCAATCTGCCGTAAATGATTCTCATTTAATTTATAGCCGTCATCAATTGCAACAAAAACTACTTGCCCCCAAAATGGAGCTGGTGGGGCAGTGGACGGCGGATAAATGGGATTATTGGGTGTCGCAGGCTCGACAAAATAAATGGCTAAAGACTGATGAGTTGGCGCTGGCAAGCTCGGCAATGATGATGGGTGAGATAGATGGAGCGTGTCGGTTGGCGGTGTCGGACTTTAATTACCAAAACGACATCAGTTTTTTGGGACTGCGCCGTACACTTACTGAGAAATTTTCTCATGCCAAATTAGACTCAGACATGGTTTTGCTTGCAGATGTGGGTATTGCTGAGCAAGATTTGCCCGTGAATAGACAAATGCAGCGCAAAGAAACGGTGTATCAAGACGCCCAAAACAACATCATCAACAGCCCCATACTGCAAGCATTATGGCATGAAGGCTATATCAATACCAATCAAGAAAATGTGATGACGGCGTTTAAGCTGACGCTGACTTAAAGATTAAGCCGATTTGGGCGTAAATTGTGGACAAACAAATTTAAACAGCCAAACGCCCAACATCACTATATGATTTATTACATGGTGTAGGTGGCTTTATCAGACTCAATCATGCCCGCCAGTTGGCGCTCAATTTCATTTTTCATTTTTTGGCTGTTGATGTCGGTGCCAAATTGTAGGGCAAATCCTGCAGGTTTGGTGCTTGTGCCTTTGTCATTGACCCAGATGATTTTACCGTTTAAAGGATAACGATCGCTGGAGTTGGGAAGTGTGAACGCCACAAAGACATCATCGCCTAGGTTGTGCATTCGGGTGCTTGGTACAAAAATGCCGCCATTGGTAACAAAGGACAAATAACTGTTGTATAAAGTTTGGGTGTCGGTGATGTTGCAGGTGATGATACCACCACGCATGGGCATGACCATAAAAACTCCTAACAATAAAAATGCAAAGATAAAACGCCATTTTACCATGCTTTATTTATCAGAAAAAACTTTTGGTATCAAACCGCCATTTTAGGGGGTTAAAGACATAAATATGGGCGATTTGTGTAAACTTAGAGCCAGCGGGCTTTTTTAAATTTATAATGTAAATAAAAACACACAGCCAATACCACAAACAGCACCATAAAATAACCGTATTGCCAACGTAATTCAGGCATAAATTCAAAGTTCATGCCATAAATGCCTGCCACCGCTGTCGGTACAGCAGCGATACCCGCCCAAGCAGCCAGTTTTCTGACCACGTCGTTTTGTCCCATGGTAACAATCGCCATGTAGGTATCCATCGCCACTGACAGCATTTCGTTTAGCCCATTGACCGCATCAATGGAGCGCAGCAGATGGTCATTGACATCACGAAAATAAGGCTTGGCAGCAGCAGGAAAGGCGGACACCAGTTCATTTTTTTTGTGGTTGATAAAGAAGTTACACACATCTTGTACAGGCAAAATCACCGCACGCATATGCACTAATTGTGATTTTAGTTCGTAAAGACTGCGCAAGGTGGATTTGCTAAATTCATAAGAAAAAATATTGCGTTCTTGTTCCCGCAAATAATTGCCCAAACGGTCGGTGATTGGCAAATAGTTGTCCACCGTAAAGTCCAAAATGGCGTGTAGCACAAAAATTGGCCCTAGGCGTAATTTTTCGGGGCGACGATGACAGTGTTCACGCACAGGGCTATAAGAGTTGGACGCCCCACGGCGAATGCTGATGATGAAGTTTTTGCCCATAAAAATGGCAACCGTACCATAACGGATTTGGTTATCTTCTAATTTGGCGGTACGCACCACCACAAAAATGGTGTCATTGCCATAACTTTCTACTTTGGGGCGTTGATAGTCGGCAAAGGCATCTTCTAAGGCAAGTTCGTGTAAGTCGAAAGCGTCCTGTACTTCTTTGACGGTTTCATAACTGGGGTTATACAGCCCAAGCCAAATAAATTGGTTGTTATTGGTTAGGGTGCGGCTGACTTCATCAATGCGCAAGGGTTCAATGGGACTGCCGGTTTTGCGAGAATAAGCGTAACAAACGATGGTCTCATCACTGCTTGGGCTGTCTTCTAGCTCTTCAAAACGCTCACCTTCGGGGTCGTACACCGTCATCATCTCAATGGTGTCTTCGTCGGTGGCGTCGGCGTCCCCGTAAATATAACTGTCTTGGGTGTCAGGCGGAGCAAGATCGCCGTCGTCTTTATTGGGCTCGTTGATGTCCTTATCAGGGTCGGTGTGTGGGTCTGTTTTGATGTTATCTGGCATAACCGCCCCTTAATTGTTGTGGAAGTAAGAAAAAAGGACGGTATTATAGCAAAAAATCAAAAACTTTTCATAAGGTTTTGCAAAAAGTCAAGCAAAATTTTAGATAAAAGCGGTCATTTGGCGGTTGTGATGGGAAATATTTTATGGGGGCAGGCATAAGTTAAATTTTGCCAAGTTGCTTTTTTATGGTACACTAAGCAGCGAAATTTGTTGGGGTGTGTTGATGTTTTGGCTGCGTGCTTAGCATAAGACAGCAACCCAAGTTGTGAGAAAATTAACATAAGTTATCCATTTATGTTGGTCATTTTTCTAAAGCTTACTTTAGTTGATGACAGCGGCAAATACTGTACATTGTCAATACACCCATGAACCATTGATAAAATAAAACACCAACACAGGGGTTTTTGTGTCCATTACCACGTCTCCCACACAAAATTGGCTGCTGCCTGATGGCGTTGCCGACATTTTATTTGATGATGCCCAAAAACAAGAAAGTTTGCGTGATGCGTTGTTATTTGTTTTGACGGCTCATGGTTTTAAGCTTGTAGCGCCGCCACTGATTGAATACACCGAAACATTGCTTGCTTACGCCGATGAAGATCTTAAGCGGCAAACCTTTAAAATCATCGATCAACTCAATGGTCGCTTGATGGGGCTGCGTGCAGACATCACCCCACAAATCACCCGCATTGACGCACAACATGGCGAAGGTATTAGCCGTTATTGTTATGTCGGTACGGTGGTAAAAACGTTGCCGACGGGACTGTTTGGACTGCGTACCCCCATGCAGCTTGGGGCGGAAATTTTTGGCGTGGCGCAGGTCAATGCCGAACTTTCTTTGATTGATTTGCTAGGTTCGTTGTTTGGCGAAATTGGCATGGATTTGGGTGAGTTGCACGTTGATGTCGGTCATGTGGGGATTTTTGCTCGCCTTTGTGCGTTGCATGGCATATCCAAAAATGACATAGAAACTTTGATGGCGCTTTATACCAAAAAAGCCATGCCAGAGCTTGCCCAAGTATGCCAAAGCTTGACAGGTGGCGCAGACTTTTTGGTGCTTGCCAAGCATACTTTTGATGGCAGTGGCACACCTCATGCTGACAATCTTTTGAAAAAGCTTTCACAAGCCGCCCAAAGCGATGATCAGATCGTTCATGCCTGCCAAGAGATTGCGACTTTGGCACGTCATATTCAGACGCTTGGCATGACTGTGTCGGTTGATGTGGCGCAGCTTTCTGGCTATCATTATCATACGGGTCTTGTCTTTAATGTGTATCTAAATCGTACAGACACAGCACAAACACAAGCCTTGGTCAGTGGCGGAAGATTTAAGGCGGCGGACAACCGTCATGCCACAGGCTTTAGTATGGACATCAATCGGTTATTTGATTTTGTAGAGTTGCAATCCGATACCGTACTTGTGGTGGATTATGAAGATTTGCTTGCTGCAGATCATGAGTGTTTGGCAGATTTAAATGAGCAAATCAAAACCTTACAAAACGAAGGCTGTATTGTGATTAAGCCTTTGAGCGCTGACGACCGTCCCAAAGACATTGACGGCGTACTACATTTTGACAAACAAGATGGCGAATGGGCGGTAAAATTGCTTGGCGAATGATGGGCTAAGCAAATTGTCCTTAAAAATTCAACTGGTAAAAGTGAGAAACTGATATGGGTAAAAATGTCGTAGTATTGGGCAGCCAATGGGGCGATGAAGGCAAAGGCAAGATCGTGGACTTGCTGACCGAAAAAGCGTCGGCGGTCGCTCGTTATCAAGGCGGACATAATGCAGGTCATACCTTGGTTGTTGGCGGCGAAAAAACCGTGTTACACCTGATTCCATCGGGGATTTTGCGTGATGACGTGGTGTGTTTTATTGGTAATGGCGTGGTGCTTGCGCCTGACGCCTTATTAAAAGAGATGAACGGATTGATTGCCAAAGGCGTGCCTGTGCGTGAAAAATTGCGCATTTCGCCTGCGTGTCCTTTGATCATGCCTTATCATGTGGCACTGGATCGGGCTCGTGAAGTCAAGCGTGGCAACAGCAAAATTGGTACGACAGGGCGTGGCATTGGTCCAGCTTATGAAGACAAAGTGGCTCGCCGTGCCCTAAAAGTGGCGGACTTGTTCCGTAGCGATTTGCCCGAAAAATTGGCGGCACTGCTTGAATATCACAATTTTCACTTAACCAATTATTATCATGCCGCTGCCATTGATTATGATGAAACTTTGGCGCTTTGTCAGACATGGGCAAATGAACTTAAAGACATGGTAACTGACGTAACAGGTGAGCTCAACGCTCGACGTTTGGCAGGTGAAAATCTGATGTTTGAAGGGGCACAAGGCACGCTGCTTGACATCGATCATGGCACATATCCTTTTGTAACCAGCTCCAACACCACCGCAGGTGGCGTGGCAACGGGTACAGGGCTTGGGCCACTTTATTTTGATTATGTGCTGGGTATCACCAAAGCTTATACCACCCGTGTGGGTTCGGGCCCTTTCCCAACCGAACTGTTTGACGACGTGGGCGAACATTTGGCAAAAGTGGGACATGAATTTGGGGCGACCACAGGACGAGCCAGACGCTGCGGCTGGTTTGATGCAGTAAGCATGAGACGAGCGGTAACACTTAATTCGTTGTCAGGGCTTTGCTTGACCAAGCTTGATGTGTTAGATGGTTTAGAAGAAATTCGCATTGCCACCGATTACCAAGACGGCGGCGAATGGGGAGCGTATGACGCAGAATTTTATGACAAAGTAACGCCAACTTACGAAACGCTCAAAGGCTGGAGCCAGTCCACCATCGGCATTACCAAGTTTGATGATTTGCCCCAAAACGCCAAACTTTATATCAAACGCATTGAAGAGCTGGTGGGCTGCCCCATTGACATCATCTCTACAGGTCCTGACCGTGAACAAACCATCGTGTTAAGAGACCCTTACGACAGCTAAATTGTAGCCTTAGGATAAAGACATGCTTTGGCGTGTCTTTATTTTTTGATGACAACTATTAATAAGAAATACCATGTTTCGTTTGACCTTTTTGGGCACATCTAGTGGCGTGCCTACCAAAGACCGCAACGTATCAGCACTGGCAATAGAAAGTCTGGCAAACAATCCCCAAGCCAAAAACGCTCCGTGGATTTTGGTGGACTGTGGAGAAGGTACGCAGCAGCAAATCCTAAAAAGTCCACTGTCGGTCGCCAATTTATCCGCCATTTGTATCACTCATGTGCATGGCGATCACTGTTATGGGCTGGTGGGGCTGCTTGCCAGTTTGTCCATGCACGCCCGCAAAAAACCGTTGATACTCATTGCGCCCAAAGCCATCAAAACCTTGCTTGACGCTTTTGCTGAAACGACCGAATTTTGGGTAACTTATGACATTGAATTTGTTGCCATTGAAACGTTGATGGCGACCGACAGGACATATACGCTGTCTTTGGGCGATGAACATCGGCTTGGGCTTGAAATTTATCCGTTGTCGCACCGCACCCCGTCTTTTGCCTTTGCCATCACGCAAATATTGCACAAGCGTAAACTCAATACCCAAAAATTAACCACGCTTGGCATTGACAATCACCAATGGGGGCAAATTTTAAAAGCTCAAAACCCCGACATACCCATGATGGTGGGCGAAAAAACGCTGATACCTAATGAAGTCATTTTAGATTGCAGCAGCGCCCTAAAAATCGTCATTGCAGGCGATAATGACACGCCATCGTTATTAGGACAAGCAGTAGAAAATGCCGTATTAATGGTACATGAAGCCACGCACACCCACGCCAAACGCCAAGAAATTTTGGACAGACCCATAGAGCAGGGTGGTTTTGATCCCAAGCACAGCAGCAGCCTAATGGTGGCAAAATTCGCCCAAGAAGCTGCTTTACCGGCGCTGATTTTGACTCATTTTAGTGCCAGATATGCCCTGTATGAAGACGTATCTAGCACCAAACCCAACATGGGTCATATCAAAGCCGAAGCACAATCTGTATATGATGGCAAGCTGATTTTGGCAAAAGATTTTATGCAGGTGTTGGCAGGCGACACTGTGTCAGTCATTTCGTAATTTATCTGCCGATATTATTTTGTGGGGCGAATATGCTATACTTTCACCCCAATTCTTATCATGAAAACTGAGCAATTTTTATGCAATATTCTATCTTTCCCCAAAGCAAAAACGATCCCCTACAAGAACCGATGTTTTTTGGTCAAGGTGTCAATGTTTCTCGTTATGATCAGCAGCGCCACGCTGTTTTTGAGCAGTTGATTGAACGCCAATTGTCCTTTTTTTGGCGACCCGATGAAATTGATGTTTCTCGTGATCGCATTGATTTTGCGGAACTTTCTGCCCCTGCTCAACACATTTTTTTGAGTAATTTAAAATACCAAACCTTGCTTGACAGCATTCAAGGACGTAGCCCCAATGCGGTGCTTTTGCCCATTGTGTCTTTGCCCGAACTTGAAACGTGGATTGAGACGTGGTCGTTTAGTGAGACCATTCACAGCCGCAGCTACACGCACATCATTCGCAACATCGTCAATGATCCCAGTGTGATTTTTGAAGACATCATGGACAACGCTCATATTTTGGCAAGAGCCAAAGACATCGCCGTCTATTATGATGATTTGTATGAAGCCAGTCAGCGATATAACCTAACGGGCGAAGGCAATTTAAGAGATCTCAAGAAAAAACTGTATTTGTGTATTGTGGCGGTCAATGTGCTTGAAGCGATTCGTTTTTATGTGTCGTTTGCTTGTTCATTTGCCTTTGCCGAAAACAAAGTGATGGAAGGCAATGCCAAAATCATCAAAATGATCGCCCGTGATGAAGCGTTGCACCTAAATGGCACGCAGCACAT
Source organism: Moraxella sp. (assembly GCA_041781275.1). GTDB lineage: Bacteria > Pseudomonadota > Gammaproteobacteria > Pseudomonadales > Moraxellaceae > Moraxella. The sequence continues at coordinate 4,047 of JBHAZZ010000013.1, read as the reverse complement.
CATCAATTTAATGCGACAAGGCAAAGACGATCCAGAAATGGTGGAAATTGCCCAAGAATGTCAAGCCGAAGCCATCAATATTTTTAGGGTTGCCGCCGAACAAGAAAAAGAATGGGCAAATTATCTGTTCAAAGATGGGTCAATCATTGGATTAAATCGGGACATTTTGTGTCAATATGTGGAATACATCACCAACATTCGTATGAATGCCATTGGGCTAGAAGGCATTTTTGCCACCAAATCCAACCCCATTCCGTGGATCAATGCGTGGCTGGTGAGCGATAACGTGCAAGTTGCCCCACAAGAAACCGAAATCACCACCTATTTGGTCGGGCAGGTAAACAGCGATCTTAGCGACAAAGACAACGACGAATTAAGTCAGTTTGAGCTGTGATATGGCTTGGGTATTTACGGACGAAATGCGCTTTTATTTGCACGAAGGCGAAACACTGTTAGATGGCATGATTCGCACCGCCCATAAGGACGCTCGTTTTGAGTGTCGTCAGGGCTATTGTGGGTCTTGCCGTATGCGCCTAAAACACGCCACAGGCAAAGTGCGTCATACCGTCGTGCCACTGGCGCAGCTTGGTGATGATGAAGTGTTGGCGTGCTGCTGTGTGTCAGATGGCACATTGGTAGTAGGCTATGGCAAAGGCGAAAAGACAGGCAAGACAAACAAAGAAAAAGGATTTGGCGTTTATGGTTAAGTTTGACAAAAAGACAACCATAATTTTATCGGTTGGGGTGGCGATTTTGGGGGCGGTGATCGGTGGGGCATTAATGCGAACCACCAAACCCAAAGCCGAAGAAAATAAACCGCCACTTAGCCTAACCCCCGTCCTTCATTCGCAAGTCAAGCCTGTTTTGGTGCGTTATGTGCCATTAAGCGAAGCGGACGTTTCTATGCAAGAGCGTGAACGGTTGCAGCACCAAATCCATAACTTATACGCCACAGGTTCTACGTCGGGCGGTGAGCTGACCCAAGAATTTAAACAAACCACGCACGCCAAAATGACTTACCGTTTTGGACATCGGCAAGATTTGTCGTTTAAGGCGGTCAAACGGCAAGTGATTCAGTATCATCTGCCACAAGGTTTTGTGTGGACGGGGCGACAATACGAAGGCGAAAAGGGCGAACAAGGCTTTAATGGCATTTATCGCCTATTTGAAAATCCAAGTAGTAAAGCCCGATTTGAAATTAGCGAAAGTAAACTGTCCAAAGATAAGCCCTTAATCTTAATTCAAGAGTTATTTAATGAAGAGTTAGAAGGTGTGCCTTTGCGTTTTGAGACATTGCAGGACAAAAAAGGCGTGATCTATCATCATGCTGAATTTGTGGCAGGCGAGCAGTACATCATCATTAACAGCAAAAACATCAACACTGATGATGTCAAAAACGTCATCAAGGTCATCATCAGCGAACTTAGCGAAGCGCATTTGGATAAGCCACAAACCAAATCCACAAAAGAAGATTAATTGCCTATTTGTATTGGTAAAACCAAGTCAAGCCGTCCCCGCCAAAAACCCTGCTTGGATTTGTGGTTTGAACGTTTGTAGCAGAGGCAGTATCGTTTGCATGACCCAAGACTTACGATAACCTTTTAGGCTGTCAGGCAATTTGTCGGCATCAAACACATCATCTTGATACACCATCAGCAGCAGCGCCGCCACATGACGGCTTTTGAGCAGTAATTCTTTGGGCACGCCTAGGGCGCTGCTGTATTCATCAATGGCGTGATCTAAGGCTTTTTTAAAGGGTTTATCCTTACTGGTGTAAGTTGGGGGTGGTAGCGGCGGCATTTCTTGGGCGTCAAGGTGTTTGGCGTGTTTGATAAGGCGTATCATTTCATTGCCATATAGACGTAAGGCGTGGCGGTTGAGCGTGGTGCGAGCCAGTCCTTGAATGCTGGTCGGCATTTCTGTAACAATTTCACGCAGCGCTTGTTTGCCAATGATAAAACTGCGTGGTTCGTTGGTGGCACGAGCCAAATTTTCTCGCCATAAAATGAGCTGTTTTAGGACGCTGAGTTGTTGTTGGGTGTAATTGGGGGTAATAAATTCCAAATACAGCTCATCATCGGGCATATTTTGGGCGGTGTGCAGTTCTTTGGCATAAGTTAGGCTGTCTTCTATGACATGGTTTAAAATACCTTTGGCAGCCAAAGCGTCTTTGGTGGCTTGATATAAGGCAAGCAAATAACGCACGTCATTTACCGCATAATGCTCTTGTTCTTGGCTTAGGGGGCGAGCTAGCCAGTTGGATTGACTTTCTGCTTTGTCAAGCGCTACGCCCAGCACTTCTTTGATGGATTGGCTGTAACCCACTTGTAATTTGCCAGTCAAATAACCAATGGCAATTTGCACATCAAACACATTGGTTAAGGGGGCATTTTGGGCAAGTAAATAAAAAATCCCCAAATCTTCACCGCAAGCATACCAAACCATGGTTGGTACTTCTATTAATGCTTGCCAAAAGTCATGCAAATCAAGTTTTGGAGCGTCCACCAAATAAATGGCACGTCCTGTATTGACTTGCACCAACGCCAAGATGGGATAATAAGTAGTGCGTTTGATAAACTCTGTGTCCAAAGCAATGATGTCGCTACCGTCTATGTCGTCAATCAGTTGATACAATGTATCTTCATCATTGACCCAAATCACAGGTAGGGCGTCGCAAGACGATTTGTCAAAATTGGGGGCTTTGGGAAAATTAAAACTACTCATTCAATAAAGGCTCGGTTTTGTAGGGCTTGATGAAGTGTCAGGCTGTCCATATAGGTTAATTCGCCACCCATGGGAATGCCTTGTGCTAGGCGAGTGATTTTGGCGACATGGGGGCGAGTGCTGTCATGGATAAAAAAGGCGGTTGTTTGCCCTTCTATGGTTGCGCCTGTGGCAACGATCAGCTCATCAATGTGGCGATGTTTAATCAAGGCAATCAGTTCGTCAATGTGCAGTTCGTCCGCCCCAATACCGTCTATCGGTGATAAATGACCGCCCAAGACAAAATAGCGACCCCGATACGCTCCGCTTTGTTCAATGGCGATGACATCGCTGGCACTTTCTACCACGCAAAGCAGGCTGTCGTCTCGTTTGGGGTCTTGACATAGGGGGCAGATGTCGTCATCACTAAAAGAATGGCATATTTGGCATTCCTTGATGTCAAGCATGGCAGCTTGCAAGGCGTGCGACAGCTCCAAACCCCCAGTGCGTTTTTTGGTCAGCAAGTGTAGTGCCATACGCTGCGCTGACTTTTGTCCCACACTGGGGAGTATTTGTAGAGCCTTGACTAAGGCGTCAAATTTGGGGGTGAGCATAGCTATTAGCCAAATAGCCCTTGCATACCTTTGGGTAGTCCCATGCCGGCAGTTGCTCCTGCCATGGTTTCTTCATACAGTTCATCGGCTTGGCGAACGGCGTCATTGATGGCGGCAGCCACCAAATCTTCAATCATGTCGGGGTCTTCGCTCATTAGGCTTGGATCGATGGACAGGCGTTTGACCACATGGCGACCATTCATGGTTACTTTGACCAAGCCGTTACCTGCTTCGCTGTGAACTTCTTTGTTGGCTAGGGCTTTTTTGGCGTTTTCAACGTTTTGCTCAACTTGTTTTTGCATGGCTTGAGCTTGTTGCATTAGGGCTTGAATGTTCATGATTTCACTCTTAAATTTTAAGGAAAGCGGTTATTATAGCAAAATTTTTGGGCGGTGTGGCATTTGGATAATTTACCAATAGAGCAATCGCACTATAACCTTTCCCAAATAACAATTGTTAGCCCTTGCAAGGTTATTAATACTGTCATGCGTTACTCCATTGAAACGGGAGAACGCCACTTAAAAGACCTCAATATCTGTAAACAATTAAAAAAAACTTAACGACATTTTGGTGGGGAACAACGCATCGTTGTTAATTTATGTTACTAACACCCCCCTAAAACACCCTCATTTAACCGATTATCCTGATAATTCAACCGTTGAATTTGCATTATTGCTACATCTTGTATAAATACTTGCAATAAATCAAAGCGATGATATGATTACAAGTG
>JBHAZZ010000012.1:0-22135 GCA_041781275.1 Moraxella sp. | reverse complement strand
CTTAGCAGCGGTAGTTCAGTTGGTTAGAATACCGGCCTGTCACGCCGGGGGTCGCGGGTTCGAGCCCCGTCCGCTGCGCCATTTTTAACTCAGGATTTCTGAGTTTACACCCCAAATCTCCCCTGATTTGGGGATTTTTTTGTTTTCGCATTTTAAAATTAGAGACGTGAAAAGATGATAAATGGCAGTATGCTGTGAAATGATGGTCTATTTTTTAAGATTTAATATTGGTACAAGAAAAACACAAATAAAAAACCAAGCAATTTTGACCAGAGATTTTTATATTGTATTTTTGTCATCGGTGTTAAAATAAAAGCTCTCTATCGGACACAAAAATCATTTTTTGACCTGTGATGGGATCAATAAATTGTAGTGATTTTGCCAAAAGCTGTAATGGCTTGTCAAAATCATCATCGGCTCGGTGTGTTACCGCAGGGTAATATGGATCATTGGTGATGGGGATTCCCAAATGATACATATGTACTCTTAACTGATGTAACTTACCAGTGCTTGGGCTAAGTTCATATTTTGCCAAATCGCCATTTCTGCTGAGTAAACGAATGTCTGTGGCGGTATTTGCGGCTTTGTCTTGACAGACTTTCATGGTATAAAATGGCTCGCCACGATCCAAATGCACCAACACTTTGATGGGGAAATCAAACGCCCGATAGGCGGCGATGGCATGATACACTTTGTGGATTTGACCAGTGGCAAAAAGCCCTTGATAGATATGGCGTGTGGCTGGGTTTTTGCTGATGAGCAGTAGCCCTGCGGTGTCTTTGTCTAGCCTGTGAATCGGGGAAAGATTGGCATTTTGAGTGCTGTCTTTTAGGCGACTTAGTAGGGTTTCTTTGACGTAACGACCTGCGGGGGCGGTGGTGAGAAAATGCGGTTTGTCCACCACCATGATGTCATCATTTTCAAAAATCAGCCGATGGGTAAATGGCACAGCGACTTCATCAGCGACATGACGATAATAAAAAATGCAGCTGCCGTGGTGATAGGGGTGATTTGGGCTAAGTGCCTTGCCTGTGTCATCAAATATTTGCTGGGTGTCAAAACGCTCTTGCCATACTTTGGGGGCAATGTGGGGAAATTTATCACATAAAAAAGCCAATAAAGACGTGGGTGTTGGGGTTAGTTTTTCCAGATACAAACGACTGGGCGATACGCCGTGTTTAAGTGGCAAAGGTGCGGGGAGCTTAGCAGGTTTCATAGGCAGTCTTTAAAGGCGTAAGCGTCCAAATTAAGCAAAACATCGTGGCGGTAAAGCCCATCAATGGGCATAATACCACGCACTGCATTGCTAAAAAATAACCCCGTCAGGTGTGGTAAGTCGTCATCGTTTAACTGTCGTTCACGGACATTTCCTGTTGCTAATAAAGCACGCCTTGCCACTCCCGACACTCCCGACTTATCCACAAAAGGCGTATGCCACACATCACCCAAACGATAAAATACGTTACTCATGGTGCCACTTATCCACAGTTTATCCACATTGGCAACCAAACCTTCACCAAGATTGGGGTGCTGCTTTTGTTTGCTAAGTAACTGCTGATGAGCAAAAATTTGTTCATGACTGCTGATGAGTTTGAGTCCTGCAAAGTGGGGCGGACGTATGCCCAAAGTGGTGTTAAGTGTGATGGCTGCTGTGGGGGGCTGTATTGGAAAATCTTTTATAAAATCAATGTTTTGATAGATTGGCGATGGCAGGATTTTGATGTGGATAAGTGGCGTGCCGTCCAAAAACCCATACCCCCGAACCGCTTGGATTTGCCGAGTGATGATGATTTTGATGATGCCTTCATGCAGCTGTTTGGCAAGTGTCTGTAGATGTTTGTCCAAAACTGCCATATCCACATCAAAGGCGAACTGCGTTGCCCCTTGAGCCAGTCTTTGTTTGTGCAAAGCAAACCATAAAATTTGCCCATGATTGACCCCAAGTGTGCTAAAAAACCCATCGGCATAAGCAAAACCCCGAGTGTCCATCAAATCGGTTGTGGGGCTTAACGTATCGCCTTGCAAGGTATAATAGGTGGTCATAAAAACAAATCTTGTAAGGGTTGGCTTAGGCGTTTTGGGTGTTTGGGGTGAACGCCTTTAAACAGTGCATAAATTTGTGGCAAATCAGCGTCTATGTCGCCTGTGGGATAAAAGGGCGGTAAAAATCGCAGTTCTTTTTTGGCATAATCCAGCGAAGCGGCAATGATGGGTGCGTTAGCGCCCACCGCCAAATAATAAAAGCCCGTTTTCCATGTCGTGGTGTAGCCCCGAGTGCCTTCAGGGGAAAGTCCCAAAAACAGTGGCTTACCGGTGGCAAATTTATCCAAACTGCTTTGTAATACTGAGCCTTTTTTGCTGCGATCGATGGGAATGACCCCAGACCATGTCAAAAACTGCGACAAAATGGGTACGCCAAACAATTCTTTTTTGCCCAAAATAGACAGTTTGATGTCCAAAGCAATGAGCAGTGGCAAAGCAAACACCCCATCAAAATTGGACGTGTGGGGCGCACCAATCACCACCGCTTGGGTGATGTTGGGGATTGTTCCGGTTGTTTTCCAACCTGTCAAATGATTGAAACATTTGGCAAGTTTTTTGCCGAGTTTGCCGTGGCGACGGGGAACATTAGCGCCCAAATTTTCACTACTTAATAAGCTCATACTGTCAAATCCGCCAAATCGCCTTTGTTTTCTAGCCATGCTTTACGGTCGGCGGCACGTTTTTTGGCAAGCAGCATATCCATGATTTCGCCAGTGCTGTGAGCGTCGTCCAAATCAAGCTGCACCAAACGGCGGGTGTCGGGATTCATCGTGGTTTCTTTTAGGTGTTCGGGGTTCATCTCGCCCAAGCCTTTAAAGCGGGTGATTTGTGCTTTTTTATTGGCTGGTACTTTGGCTAAAATGGCTTGTAACTCGTCGTGGTCAAGGGCATAATGCACGTCTTTGCCGATGTCAATGCGGTAAAGTGGCGGCATGGCAACGAATAAATGCCCCGCTTCCACAAGGGCAGGAAAATGCTTGACAAACAGCGCACAAATCAGCGTGGCAATGTGCAAGCCATCACTGTCAGCGTCCGCCAATATACAAATTTTGTCGTATCTTAATTCTGACAAATCATCACTGGCAGGATCCACGCCGATGGCGATGGCGATGTCGTGAATCTCTTGGCTAGACAAGACCGTATCGTGTGAGACTTCCCAAGTGTTCAAAATCTTGCCACGCAAGGGCAAAATCGCCTGAAAATGCCTATCTCTGGCTTGTTTGGCGCTGCCGCCTGCACTGTCGCCTTCCACCAAGAATAATTCTGCCCCATCTCTTAATGTGCCTTTACAATCGGCAAGTTTACCGGGTAGGGCAGGACCTTGGGTGATTTTTTTGCGGGCGACTTTTTGGGCGGATTTTAGGCGTTTGCCCGCTTTGTTGATGGCAAGTTCGGCAATGGCACGAGCGCTGTCGGGGTGCTGATTGAGCCACAGGCTAAAGCTGTCTTTGGCAAGGGCTTGTACAAGGGGGGCGGCTTCTCGGCTGGATAGACGTTCTTTGGTTTGTCCGCTAAATTGTGGCTCGGCAAATTTGAGCGATAAAATAAAATTCACTCCGTCCCACACGTCTTCGGCGGTCAGTCTGATGGTACGTGGTAGTAGATTGTGAATGTCGCAAAACTCTCGCAGTGCGTCCGTAACGCCTGTTCTTAGCCCATTGACGTGTGTGCCCCCTTGGGCGGTGGGGATAAGATTGACATAGCTTTCTTGGACGCTGGCGGCAGCGTCAGCAAACCACGCAATGGCAAAGGTTGCGCCACCCCGTTCGCCTTTTTGCGGCTCTTGACTAAAATAAAAGGGTGTTTCGGGCAAGGTGATAAATTCGCCAAGCTGCTCGCTCAAATATTGCACCACGCCATCGCTGTATTGCCAGCTTTCACTGTCGGACGGCTCAATTTCTGAAATAAAGTCAATTTTTAGACCTGCGGACAAGACCGCTTTGGCTTTTAGGGTGTGTTTTAGGGCTTTGATGGCAAATTTAGGGTTGTCAAAGTATTTGCCGTCCACCCAAAAACGCACCAAGGTGCCCCGTTTTTTCTTGTTGGCGGCAGGTGAGTTGGTTAAGGCGGTAACGGGCGTGCCGTGTTCAAACGTCATGGTATATTCTAGCCCATCACGCCATACGACCACTTCCACCCGAGTGGATAGGGCATTGACCACGCTGATACCCACGCCGTGCAGACCGCCACTGATGGCATAGTTGTCGGTGGAAAACTTGCCCCCTGCGTGCAGGCGAGTGAGAATGAGTTCCACGCCCGATTGCCCAAATTCAGGGTGAATGTCGGTGGGCATACCCCGTCCATCGTCCAATACCGACAGTGAGCCGTCAGTGTGCAAGGTAACGCTGATGTGCTTGGCGTACCCTGCCAACGCTTCGTCCACCGAGTTGTCAATGACTTCGGCGGCTAAGTGGTTGGGGCGTGTGGTGTCGGTGTACATACCAGGGCGGCGGCGGACAGGCTCTAGCCCTTCTAGGACTTCTAGGGTTTGGGTGGTGTATTGGCTCATGGATTATTATATTTTTTAAATTAAAGGCAAGGTATTTTACACCAAAAGCCAAGATTTTAAAAATGCGATACAACAGCTAAAAATATCAAAGCAGCACCAACACACCATAACACACCAGCATAGCGCCAAGGACAATCACCATCCATTTGATGTCATGCCAAATTTTTTGGTGGTAGGCGTGCAGTTTGTCCTTGTCATGACGATACAAAAACCGCCGTACGACATAATTGCCAAACAATATGCCAAGCGTCGCCAAAGCCATGCCATAAAAAATATGCACCACGGTAAAAAAGCGAAAAGACACAGGTATGACGTTGCCGCTTTCAATGCGATAGGTGGACTGACTGTTCCACAGCGCCCCTTCGTTATGATAGGTCAATGTGCCATCGCTGTTGGCGTACAAACATTCTTCCATACAATCGGTATCTGGGGTGGTTTGCAGTTGAAAATCGCCACTGTGAATCTCGGGCAAGCTTCTGGGATAGCTGTCAATCACCGCCACTTTAAATCGGTCATTGACCGTATCGCCACTTGGGTAATGCTCGGTTTGTAAGGTGGCAATGCCATGAGCGATAACACCTGTGAGCAGCAGCCAAAGGGGGAGTTTGATAAGGGTGATGGGAATGCGGATAAAGGTTTTCATAAAATGGCGATAAGGTGGGGCGTTTTTTTTTGACGCAAAGCAAGAGTTAAGACTTATAAAAGGCTTATACAAAGGTGTCATTCGTAGTTGGTTTTTAGTCAATTTTGGCGTTATGTTGTGGATTTTAAGTCTTTTGCCCACTCTAGCACCTTTTCCACCTGACTTTGATAATCACTCATCACATGGTCGCCCCCATCTTGCGCCAGTACATACGCCCCACGACTTTCATAAAATTGCAAGGTGGCAAAAGCGTCCAAAAGTTCATCGCCCATTTTTAATAAGACTTTGATTTTGCTAGGGTGTTTGACTTGTAGGCGATGACTGTCAAACCACGCCAAATCGCCAAATTTAATCTGCCAGCCGCCCGTGGTGGTATAAATGACCGTTTCATCACTGAGTATTTGACCGGCAAAATTGTCCTTTAAAAACCGCCGAAAGCTGATGTCGGGGCGTATGCTTGGGTTTAAAAGTATCGCAGGCGTGCCTGTTAAGTCGCTCATCAGCGTGGCAAAATAACCGCCCAAAGACGAACCAATCAGCAGCGCATCAGGATAAGTGTGTAGTAAATTAAATAGCTTAGCCACGACATCGTCAGGCGGGCAGTTGAGATTGGGGCGAATGACTTCTAAGCCACAGGCGGCGGCGTGATGGGCGGTGATGACAGCTTTGGTGGCGTTTGGGTCTGAGTCTCGCCCGTGTAAGTAAATGATGGTCATGTCGTATTAAAAATTGCCAAAGGTAACGGATTATAAAATACAGACATAAAAACAGCAACCAACAACACGCAAGTTTTATAAGTGCTGTGGCGGCTGCTGTTTTGGGGTTTAGGGTTTTTGACGTTTTTTGGATAATTTAAAATTTTTTACGTCGCACAGCACGTCGGTAAAATGATACATGGTATGGGCGCTAAACAGTTCACAGGTCATCACCACACGACTGTTGGCGGGCAATTCATAGACTGCTGGCGTATTTGCTGCTGCCAGTTGGATTTTTTGTATGTTAGAGATGTGTTGTATGTTGCCATCTAAGTCGCTGACGGGTAGGGTTTGGGCTTTGGCAAGCTTTAATACTTGGTAAGACATGGGATTGCCATCATCGTCCAGCAAAGCGTCAGGCAGTGGATCGTCTGCGTCATTGACCAAGGTATCCACGGTTACCACGCCTTGCAATTTGACGGTGCTAGACGTTTGGGCAAAACCAACCAAAGGCACAAGGCACAGCAGTAGCGGTAGCATAGCTTTCATCACAATCTCCATGATGGGTATATGGATTTATTGTAGCACTTTTTTGCGGTGATGGGTAAAAAACCTTATTTGCGATAGCCCAGTTTTTTGGCGGTTGCCATGCACGTCTCGTAACGTTTATTGACGTTGGTGGCAAACCAGTTGGTGTTATAATCCTGCGACAGTTTTGGGCCAGTGATGGTTACTTGTGGCATGATGGCATAACTGGCTTTTTTGCCTGTTTTCTTTTCAAATAGGGCGTTGACGGTTTGATAAGTTTGTGTTTTTTCAAAACTTTGGCGTTTTTCTTTGCGCAGATCGCTGCGGATTTGACGATCGTTCATCGGGGTTTGTCCTGTGGAAAGCAGTCCGATGAGCGCTTGTTCGGTTTGGCTGCGTTTGTCTGACACGCCGCCGCCACTGTACAGCAATAAATCGCCATCAATGGACAGTTTTTTGCCCGTCAAAGTCGCCACTCGCTGCTGAAAGGCGCTATTACGGCTGGAGTACATACCCGAATTATAGTCAGCAAAGCGATATAGGGGCTTGTCATACTCGGCAGGATATAACATGAGTCTATGAATGCCATAATACAATCCGCCATATTGCCCATAAAGGTCGGTGCGTAGCGCTCTGTCGGTCATGCTGCTGCGGCGATTAGCTCGGGCGTAATCAATATGCACTTGCATGGAGCCTAGCGTAGTGATGGGATTAATGCGTTCGTCCAGTCCTTCGCCGGTGATTTTGACGACGTTGGTTAAGCCAGAAACCTTATAAGTTGTTGTAAAATAATCAAAAATCTCTTGGTAAAGCTCGTCAAGCTCTTTTTCGGTTTTTACTTTTTTGATTTGTTTGATGAAGTTATTTTCTTTGGTAGGTTTGGTTTGTAACATGGTGCGAAACACGCCCGCCAAAGACTTGCCAAGCTTATCTTCCAAGCGTTCATCAATGGCTTTTAGCGACGCTTCACCCAAATTTGGCACACTGGGATTGGCGTTAAAATTGGACTCTTGATCAATCACCGCAATCACGGTACAGACATTTTTGGTGTCGTTATGGATTTTTAATTCAGCAAAAATATGATGAATGTCTTCGCCCCAACTTTTGGCGTTTTTGACACGTTTGGGTGGGATAAGTTTGGCAATTTGGTCTGCGTTTAAGGTTTTGGTTGTGGGCGTGGCTGACTCTTGGCAGGCACTGACTCCTGTTGCCACCAAAAGCAGAGCAAACGAACGTTTTAGCATGGCTTGTCATCTAAAAAACATAAATAAATCAAATTATATAGTCTGTTTTTGTGTGTTAAATTACTAAAAAGTAAGGATTTTGTAATTAAATACTACCCAAACAGCTTATGCCCACGGTGTGTTAAATCTGCCATTCAATAAAATTCTTTAAGAGTCTTAGACCTGCGTCATGGCTTTTTTCGGGGTGAAATTGAGTAATGAACAGATTGTCTTTGATAAGACTGGCGCAAAATTCTACCCCATAATCACACGTTGCTGTAATTATCCCTGCATTTTTGGGATTGTTCATGTCGGGTTTACAATAATAACTGTGGGTAAAATAAAAATGCTGATGGTTGCACCCTTGCCACAAAACATGGTCGCTGTCGGTGTGAACGGTGTTCCAACCAACGTGGGGGATTTTGATGGGCTGACCGTTTTGTGTCCAAGATGAGTCAAAGCGCTCCACGCTGCCTGCAATCACGCCCAAACAGTCCACTTTGCCGCCTTCGGTGGAATAGTCAAACATCGCCTGCATACCCACACAAATCGCCATCACAGGTTTGGTGTTTAAAGCGTCTTTGACCGCCGTGTCAATGCCACATTCTTGCATATGGCGCATGGCGTCTTTCATCGCTCCCACACCCGGTAGTAGGATTTTGTCGGCGGATTTGATGTCGGTGGGCGAGCTTGTGATGATGGCGTCTGCCCCAGCGGCAGTCAAGGCGTTGGCAACGGAAAATAAATTACCCACACCATAATCTAAAATGGCAATTTTTACACTCATAAGATGTCCAAATTTTAACTAAAGTGTTAATACGGTGAATTGGTGTGTTTACATTTTTTTTGATGAAATTTCATTGACGCCAATTCACTTTTTATAAACTGCGACCCAATTACAACATTTCTTTGGTAGATGGTAATTTGCCGCCTGCTCGTTCGTCAATCTCGCACGCCATGCGTAAGGCTCTAGCCAGCGCCTTAAAGACGCTTTCAATTTGGTGGTGGCTGTTTTTGCCTTTTAGGTTGTCAATGTGTAGCGTGATGCCTGCGTTATTGACCAAGCCATAAAAAAATTCACTGAACAAATCCACGTCCATTTTGCCGACATAAGCACGAGTAAATGGCACGTCCATGTGTAGGCTTGGGCGACCTGAAATGTCCACCACCACACGGCTTAGGCTTTCGTCTAGGGGGGCATAAAAATGTCCATAACGGCGAATGCCTTTTTTGTCGCCTAGGGCAATTTTTAGGGCTTGACCGATGGCAATGCCGACATCTTCCACGCTGTGATGATCGTCAATGTGGGTATCGCCTGTGCATTTGACATCAAGGTCAAACAAGCCGTGGCGAGTGATTTGCTCCAGCATATGATCCAAAAATGGCACGCCCGTGTCTAGTTTGCCAATGCCTGTGCCGTCGATGTTTAGGCTGACAGAAATTTGGGTTTCGGCGGTGTTACGAGTGATTTGGGCGGTGCGGGTCATGACATTTCCTAGTTAATAAGGCAAAAGGGGTATTTTGACATAAAAGCCATAAAAAAACCACTGCCAAAGACCAACTTTGCTAGATACATCAAGGCTTAGGACGCTTTGGTTTTTTGGTGGCATAAAAGCTTAAATCAGGACAAAAGATGATGCAGTGATGACAAGCATATCTTGAAAAGCACCGCTTTAGCACCCACTTAACCCTTTATTCTTATTGATTTTATTTGTTGATTTGTTTGAGTAATGTGGGGTACTGATTATATGTGCAGAAGATGATATGAGTTGAGTGTGAATGTAAAGGTCAATAATGGCAAGGGGTTGGGGGTGGTTGATGACCTAAATATGCACATAAAAAACAAAACTCAAAATGATTAAAAATAATAAAAACTGGTAGATTTTTAATAGAAATATGTGCATATTTGATGGGGGTTTAAATGATGTTTAAACATTTTTAAATGCACTGTGGGCGACCTAAAATGGGTCGCCTTTTTTAATGCGGTAGATCGTAGCTGATGTGGACGACTTGACCATATATTTGAATGTGGGAGTCTGCTAGATCGGCTTTGGAAAGCTCTATGGCACCATAAATATCTTTGTTGTCGCTGATGAGTTTAAGCCCTTTTGGTAGCCACTGTATGCGCTTGACATATAACTGATCATCAATACGCACCACATAGATGCGCCCGTCTTTGGCGACGTTCTTGGACTTGTCTACCAAGACCGTAGCGTTTTCTGGAATGGTAGGCAACATACTATCACCATCGGTATTGATGGCAACCAAGTCTTTGGCATTAAAGCCATTGGCACGCACCCAATCCTTTCTGAATGCCAGATAACGGTCAGTACCTACTACGCCATCATTAAAGCGTCCGCCTCCTGCACTGGCGAAGACATCGTCAGCATAGGGTACATAATCATAGTCATCATCAACAGGCTGACAGATGGCAGGGGCATCTGTAGTTCCATTGGGCGTACCTTTGCCTGTCAGAAGCCAATCAAGATTAACTCCAGCTATTTCAGCTAAGGCTACCATATTGCTAACCTTGGGGTCAGCTCCTTCTTTCCAACGTGAGATTGTGGTGTAACTGATATTAATAGATCTAACTATATCGCCAATGTTGCCAACTTTTGAGATAGCAAAATCCAATCTATCACTGAAGTTTTTTGCGTTCATGTTTAATTCCAACTTCTCGCACATAATTATCTAAAAATTTTTGACGTTCTAGTTAAGAATAATTCTTTATAATTCAAATATTTGTTTGAATATTTGCATAAAGTTATAAAAATTTAACTAAAACTATTGCGTGCGAGTTGAATTTATTTTGCGTTCATGTATAATATGCTTATCAGCTTAACGGAGAAACTAAGATGATGAACGTATTTGAACCCCAAGAAAAACCGCACGACTGGCATCGTGCGGATGTGATAGCAGCCTTACATAAACGTGGTTGGTCTATTGCAAGCCTTGCCAAAGCACATGGGCTTTCACCCAGCACCTTGCGTAGTGCATTGGAGAAATCCTACCCAAAATCTGAAAAAATCATTGCAGCAGCTATTGGCGTAGCCCCTGAAGTGATTTGGGCAGAACGTTATGCAAAACGCAATTACACTCCTATTTTACACAGATAATAGGAAGAATTCAACATGAACATTAAAAATAAAGATTTTTATTCTGCGCAAGAGTTGACAGATTTAAAGTTGAATTCACTGCCTGCTTCTGTTTATCGCATTAGAGAAAAAGCCAAAAAGGAAAACTGGCAATCTCGCCCCCGTCAAGGTCGTGGCGGTGGTCTTGAATATGCCTTTGATGGGCTACCCAAAGACGTACAAGCCGAAATCAAAGCTCGGCATTTGCGTGAAGCCATGACTGCCCCTGCCGATAACACCCCCAGCGCCCCATCATCTGCCGATCGTGAAGTGGCTTTATTGGGTCGCAATCTTGATGAGATTGGTAGTAAAGAACGGCGAGCGGCTGACGCTCGTATGCTTATGGCGCTTTTGGTGCTTGGTTATGAGACTGACATGGGTCGTACAAAAGCCATTAATTATGTCAGCAAGCTGTCTCGTAGTGGCAGTTTGCCTGTCATAGATGGCAAGGATTATAACGACATCTGCTGTGCTGCTTTGGCTCGTCATAATCAAACAACGGGTGTGGGCACAAGAAAGCTACACCAATGGGTCATAGACGCAGATAAATGTACAGACGGTGTACAGCGTCTTGCCCTGTTGTCGCCACAAAAACAAGGTCGACCACGACTGCGTTTAGAAAAGCTGGACTGGCTTGGTTATTTTATGGCGGTATATCGCAACCCCAATGGCATAAGTTTTAGTCGTGCCTATGAGCTGTTTGCGGGCAATTATGCGCAGGTGCGTGGCTTGGACGCTGTGCCTAGCATGAGTCATGTGCGTCTTGCTTTTAATCGTCTACCTAAACTCGTGCGTGAGCGTGGGCGAGTAACAGGCTCACGACTGAAACAGCTACAAAGCTACATCAAGCGGGACTGGAACACCGATTGGTTTTTGGCAAATGATGTGTGGGTGGGTGATGGTCATGCCATGAAAGTTAAGGTAAGACACCCGATTCACGGTCATGAGTTTATGCCTGAGATTACACTGATCATGGATACAGCAAGCCGATATATCGTGGGTTGGAGTCTTGGATTTAGTGAATCGCATTTGGCGGTGGCGGACGCACTAAGACACGCCATGACACATCACGGCGTTCCTGCCATCTATTATAGTGATAATGGGTCAGGTCAAACCAACGATGTCATGGACAACCCCTTAACAGGTATGCTGCCTAGACTTGGGGTAACGCACGCTACAGGCATTGCTGGCAATCCGCAGGGTCGTGGCATTATTGAGCGTGCCATGAAAGAAGTACCAAACCGTGTCGCTCAACGCTTTGCCACCTATTTTGGGGCAGGAGCGGACAAAGAGACCACCCGTAAAATGCTGTATGCAGTCAAAAGTGGATCAGATGCCTTGGTAAAGGGCAAGCCCACAAGTGATCTGACCCCTATCCAAAGAAAAGGGCAAAAACTGCTGCCCGCTTGGGAAGAGCTGATGGCGGTCATTGAAGAAGAAGTGTATCGCTACAACCACTTTCATGTACATCGTGCCATCAAAACCACTCCCGCCAAAAAGCGTGAAGCACTCATCACGCAAATGAAAGCACAAGGGCTATCAGTCGATCCTTTGGGCGAGTTGGAAGCTCGGGACATGTTTCGTCCTACTTTTGTGCGCAGAGTACAGCGTGGTCGGGTGTATTACAAAGACGCAGGTTATGGCGATGAGTTGCTTGAATTTTATGATGGCATGGACGTGATGATTGGTATTGACATACATGACCCAAGCTCGGTGCTGGTGCGTGATATGAATGAAGTATTTATTTGCCATGCCAAGCTAAACTGGAAAGTGGCGGACGCATTCCCTGAGTCTTATGTACAAGAAGCTCGTAGTAAACGGTTAAAAGGCATGAAAAAACGTGCCGAAAACAAAGTGCGTCAGATAGAAGCCCAAGAACGTATGGTCATCAGCCAAGAAGCTGAACAAACGTTTTATGAGCTTTGTGGTAATGTCATTGATACTGATTACAAAGAAATTGATGACGATGAAGAATTGGTTGTCTATGACTGGCAAGCCAAACAAAAAGTGAGCTAAACGGAGTATCTTATGAGTCGTGAATTGTTACAGGCATTCAAAGGAAGTCAAAATCTATCTCAGGCACGTCTGTCTACTATGCTTGGCGTGTCGTCTGCCACCGTCAGTCAGTACTTAAATGGCACTTACACGGGCAATATTGAAGCCTTAGACAAAAAGGTGCGTGAATTGACCGAGCGTGCCAAAGACAAGGCAAAAGACATCAAAGCTGATTTTGTGCCAACCAGCACCGCCAAGAAAATCATGGACGTATGCGGTATGGCTCATGCCATGAACGATATTAATTTGGTGATTGGCGAAGCAGGTTTGGGCAAGACCGTTGCCCTAAAACACTATGCTGACAATACCGCAGGGGTGGTGATGATTGAGACTGCTCCGACATTTAGCCCCAAGGTGCTACTGATTGAGCTTTGTGGCAAATTGGGTATTACGCCAAGCCGAAACAACCACGAAAACATCATTGCCATTACTGAAAAACTCAAAGGTTCGGAACGTCTTGTCATTATTGATGAAGCAGAGCTGCTTAGTTATAAGTGCCTTGAAATCATACGTCGTATCCATGACATGGCGGGCGTGGGTGTCGTACTGTGTGGTATGCCACAGCTTAGAAGCAACCTGCGTGGTAAACGTGGCGAATACAAGCAGCTGTACAGCCGAGTTGGGTTTGCTTGCGACATCAAAAATCGTCTGCCTGATGAAGATATGGCGCAGCTTGCCATGTCTGCCCTAGGTAATGACAGTTATCAAGATGAATTGGTGCGTGCTAGCGGTGGCAATGCTCGGCGACTGAATAAAATCTTGCGTGGGGTCAATCGTTTGGCTCAGCTTAACAATAAGCCTGTGTCTGCCAAGATGATTGAAATTACCGTTAATATGCTGATTGACTGATTAGGGAGCCAGCCATGAAAATCAAATTTACGCTTTATGTGGGCAATAAAGAATACAGCAAAGTCATCACCTTTGCCGATGATGTCAGCAAAGATGAGATTGAACAGGCATTTTATGACTGGAAAGCTGGGCTATTTTATAGCTTTTGGGAGAAGTATGATGACAAAGACGCTTAATCAAGAACAAGTTACAACTCAGATCGTTCATATTGGGTTGGAGATTGTCGCCAAAGATGCGGGGGCAGCTTACCTAGCCGCACAACAGTTCAATAAAAAACTGGACGGCGCAATGAAAACCATCATCGCTGACGAAATTGGTGAAAATACCTACTGGGTAACGTTGGCACGGTGCGAAAGTATCGCCCGTCTTAGCCATAAAACTTATTTGTCTGATAATGGTTGGATATCGTCATGAAAGAAAATAAACGTATTTTGATTGCCAAAATCCATATCGCCAAAAAAGACCTAGCCCTTGACGATGAGACCTACCGTGATGTCTTGGAGCGGGTTACTGGCAAGACAAGCTGTAAAGACATGGATTTGAGCGAACTAAAAGCGGTGGTCATGGACTTAAAACGTCTTGGCTTTACACCCAAACAGACCACTAAAGGGCAAGCAAGCTATGGCAGACGCCCAACTACTACGCCCGATCGTCAGCCAATGCTAGACAAAATAGAAGCCATACTGGCTGACCGTGGACTACATTGGCATTATGCTCACGGCATGGCTAAAAAGATGTTTAATAAAGAACTGGTTACTTGGCTGACTGCTGACGAAATGTATAAAGTAGTGCAAGCCTTGGCGGTTTATCAAAAACGTCAAAACAAGCAGGGGTAATTGTGAAACTTAATGTACAGTCTATGAATGAACAAAATATATATGATGTCATTGCATTATTGCCAGCGCAAATTGCTGAACTGAGCGAGATCATCGGTTTGTCGGCTACGCTTGCTTTGGTAGATAAATTTGGCGGGCTGTCTTTTGAAATGCCATACCAGTTGGACAGT
Source organism: Moraxella sp. (assembly GCA_041781275.1). GTDB lineage: Bacteria > Pseudomonadota > Gammaproteobacteria > Pseudomonadales > Moraxellaceae > Moraxella. The sequence continues at coordinate 7,450 of JBHAZZ010000012.1, read as the reverse complement.
AAAAACGGTCAGTGGCTGGTGCGTGAACTGGGTGAAGTAATCGCTCAAAAACTCATCAATCACTGTAAGGGCGAAAGACTGTACATTAATAACTGCGACGCCCTGCGTGTTTATTTGCGCAATCAAGCGATCGCCTGTGCGGTACTTGCCAAAATGGAGACGGGACTTTCTCGGCATAGAGCCATTCAAGAAACTGCCCCAGAGTTTGGCATTACTGAAAGGCGAGCATACGTCATCTTAGGACAGATGACAAAAGTCAAACCACAACTGAATTTATTTGACTAAGTTTATTTGACTTAAGTTTTTTGATTGATGGAGTACACCATGACCCAAGAAAAAGACCCTTTAAAATCCATGTGCGATGCGATTGAACAGTATGAGCAAAAACGCACACTAAGCAAACTGCAAAACCAAGTGCGTAAGCAAGCAGCACACATCACTCGCCAAGAGCTGTGCTTGTTGTCCTTGGCGGTATTGCAAGTGTGTTTGTTTTTATTGTTATTGACTTTGTAAATTGACAGGAGCATACGATGAGTAAAGCCAAAACCCAAAACACCCAAGAAAAACCCAAAACCCCACATTGCCACAGCAAAGGTCAAGCCCAAGTCTATATCAAAGCACTGGGCGACAATGAGCGTAAAATCGCCAAACACACCGCCAAAATGAACGAGGAGCTTGCCAAAGTTGCTGCCAAATATGCCGAGCGTATCACGCCCCTGCAAGAGATGAATGATGAGCTGGAAACTGCCGTTAAAGCATGGTGTGAAGCCCACAAAGCTGAGCTTTTGACAGGCGATGGCAAAACCGCCAATCTTATCACGGGGGAAGTCTCATGGCGGTGTGGCAAACCGTCTGTGGTGGGCAGTGCCACGCCAGAGCTGATTGACCGACTTGAACGCTTTGGGCTACATCGCTTTATCCGCATCAAAAAAGAGCTGGATAAAACGGCGATTTTAAAAGAACCCAATGCCATTGCCGACATTGAAGGCGTGAGTGTCAAGGCAGCTACAGAAGAGTTTATCATCACGCCATTTACGGTGCGCCAAAAGTAAGGAACTGTCATGAATTATGAATTTAATACCGCCTTGGAGCTGGAAGAAGCCCGTCAAGCACTACTGCATGACCCACATTTGTCCAATAACCAAAAGGCAGCGCAAGCTGAAAAATTGGGCGATTACCGCAGCGCCAAAAAGCTGTGGCAACAGGTCGTCAATGAGTCCAAGCCAAACAGTCTCATGCAAAAATATGCCCATATTAGATATATGTTTTGCAAAACGGCGGCAGAACATGGCTTTAAGCGCCCCGAACTGAATTATTTGTGGGCATAATACCGCTTAGATGAAAACGCAGACACCCCAACCAATAGTGGTTTGGGGTGTTTTTGTCCAATCTTATGTGTAAATACGACAAAAATGTCTTGACAATAAGACAATATTGTCTTATAATGGCACTCATACACAGCAACCAAAGGGCTTTTTATGAAATATTCAGAATTTCAAAGGTGGCTAATAGCACAAGGGGCAACGGTCAACAAGCAAGGGGGCAAAGGCTCACACCGCAAAGTTACCCTAAATGGCAAAACCACCACTTTCCCCTATCACAGCAGTAAAGAGATTGGGGAAGGGTTAAGAAAAAAGATTTTGAAAGACTTGGATTTATAAGATTGGGGAGCAATCCCCAAACTTCCCAAACTGTGTAAAAAGCCCATATTTAAGGAAATGATTATGTACTATCCTGCTTCATTTACCCCTGATACCAATGACACTTTTTTGGTAGAATTTCGTGATGTGCCAGAAGCAGTAGGCGTGGGCGAAACCCTTGAAACCGCCTACCAATCTGCCCTTGATGGTTTAGAGACTGCGTTTAGCATCTATATGGACGAGCGAAAGCCAATCCCTGCCCCAAGCGAATTAAGAGACGGTGAACACGCCATTTATCTACCTGTAGCGGTACAGACCAAAATCGCTTTATATCACGAAATGCTCGCACAAGGCATTACCAAAGCTGAGCTGGCTCGCCGTCTGTCTGTTAATCAAAAACAGATTGACAGACTTTGGGATTTGTCGCACTCAAGCAAGCTTGAGTTTTTGGAAAAGGCGTTTCATGTGATCGGTAAACGACTGAATTTGGCACTTGTTTAAAAAAAGCCCCCTGAACCCCGTCATCTTACCCCCAATTTAAACACCTCTTAAAATCCCCTTAATATACCATTTAAGGGGATTTTTATGTCCGAACAACTTTCTGAACAACAGTTTTTTGACTGGCTAAGACAGCAGCAAGCAGATAACAAACTGACTCAATCCATGGTGAACGGAGCAAAGGAGCTTTTGGCTTTGACCAACACCGACACACTTAAAAATGCACTCATCAAACTAAATAACTACGCTACACCCAACACCCAACAAGGCGGATTTAAGCTGTCTGATGTGGGGGCAAATCTCATCAAGTCCTTTGAAAGCTATGTGGGCACACCCTATCGTGATGCGGTGGGTGTGTGGACAATCGGCTATGGCAACACTTATTATCCCAACCGCCAAAAAGTCAAACCCACCGACAAGCCACTGTCTGAAGTAGAAGCCACCAAACTTAAACAAGACATCATTAACCTAGACTTTGCCCCTGCGGTGAATTTGATGTTTGCTGATGAGATTGCTGACGGGTTCGTCAATCAAGCAATGTTTGATGCCCTTGTATCGCTGGCTTACAACATCGGCACTCGGGGCTTGGCAGGGTCTAGTGTGGCTCGCCACATCAAAGCTCGTAACAAACAAAAAGCTGCCGATGCGTTTTTGGCATGGAATAAAGGGCGTGTGCGTGGCAGATTAACTGAACTGCGTGGGCTGACCCGTCGCCGCCAAGCGGAGCGTAAGCTGTTTTTAAAGGGGGCGTTATGAAATTACAACTGGTTAAAGACTGGCAAACAGGTTGGAAATGGTTTAGTACATGGGCGTTTGCGGTGATTGTGTTTTTGGCGACTGTGCCATTACCGCCTGAAGTGGTGGCGTTATTGCCCACACCCATGCAAGACAAACTGGTGGCGCTGGTGGCGGTCTGTGGACTGATTCTACGTTTTATCAAGCAATCTGGTGGCGGTCATGACTGATGTACTAGATAAGGCAAGCGACCAAGCTCAATTCTTGCTTGATGTACAGGTGCGTCATATCACTCAAAGCCAATCGCCAAATGATACTCTTGAGTGCGTGGATTGTGGGCGACCCATCGGCGAAAAGCGCAAACAAGCCCTACCCCATGCGGTGCGCTGCGTGGGCTGTCAATGGCAATGGGAGCGCACGCATGAACGGGGCGGGCGATGAGTGATACTTATTTAATCTTTATTGTGGGCATTGTGGCAACCGTTGCCCAAGCCATCTTTTGGCGGTGGGTGCAGGGCATTAACGATGAACGCAAAACCGACCGAACAAAAATTGAGCAGGTAGAAAAAGAGCTTAGCGAGCTGCGCACCAAAATTGCCGAAAACTACCAATCCAAAGCTGACAGCCATAAAGACAGCGAACGTATCATGCAATCGCTTCATGAGATTAAACATCAGCTTGAAAAAGTCAATGATAAGCTGGACAAAAAGGCAGACAAATGAGTACAGAAAAGACACCCATTAATGAACAAATCCTATCATCACTGCATGATATTTTGGGACAAAATCGCCAAATCTTGCAAAAAATTGATGAGCAAAATGGTCGCATTGACCACTTAGAGCAAACCGTCAACAAAAAAGCCACGCTCTATGGGGCGCTGTCAGGGGCGATTGCTGGCACAGCCAGTAGTGGCGTGTTTACGGTGGCAATGGAACTTATCAAGGCAAAATTTGGGGGCTAGTGTGGCTTATTCACAGGCTGATAAAGATAAAATCCGCAAGTCCTACATCTTTGACAAATTACCCCTTGATAAGTGTGCAAGCCTACACGGTATCAGCTATCCGACGGTGCAGCGCTGGAAAAAGCAAGCCTTGGGGCGGGGCGATGACTGGGATAAAGTCAAAGCCGCCCAAACGCTAGCGGGTGGTGAGATTGAAGATGTGGCACGGCAACTCTTGACGGATTTTATTTTGCTATTTCAAAACTTATCCAGCCAAATCAAAAGCGACACAGACACCCCAGCAATAGAAAAAGCAAAAATCTTGTCAAGTCTATCAGACAGCTACAACAAAACCATTGGGGCAAATCGTAAGCTTATGCCCGTGGCGGATAAACTGGCTATTGCCATGACCGTCATGGAAATGCTGGGCGAGTATATCAAAGAGCATAAGCCTGAAGCGATGGCGGTATTTGTAGAAATTTTAGTGCCGTTTGGTGAGATGTTGGATAGGGAATTGAAGTAATGGCAAAATCCAAACTTTTACGCTCCAAAGACTTTTTGACCCAGCTTGCCAGTCTTGCTGACAGCTACCGCAGTGCTATTGAATCGGTGGCAGACGGTTGGGATATTAGCCCAAAAGTGGTTGCTGAACGTATTAACAAGGTCAATGACCCTTTGATGGGCTTTGAGTATTTTGTCACCATCTATTTTCCACATTATATCAGAAGCCCCCATAAGTCCGAGCTGCATAAATATCTGTTTGACAAGCTCCCTAAGGTGGCAAACGACACAGACAGCCGATTTTTAGCCATCGCCGCTCCCCGTGGCGAGTCCAAATCCACACTGGTCAGCCAGCTTTATACCCTTTGGAAAATCATCAGGGGGACGACCAAATATTCCATCATTGTTATGGATAGCCTAGACCAAGCCTATCCCATGCTTGAAGCGATTAAGGCAGAACTGGAATTTAACCCCCGTTTAAAGTCAGATTTTCCTGATGTGGCAGGGGTTGGGCGGGTATGGCAAGCAGGGACAATTGTTACTCGTAATAATATCAAAATCCAAGTGGCTGGTGCTGGTAAAAAACTTCGTGGCTTACGGCATGGACCGTATCGCCCTGACACCTGTACACTTGATGACATTGAAAATGATGAAAATGTGCGAAATCCAGAGCAGCGAGACAAACTAAACGCTTGGCTAACCAAAACCATCATGCCACTTGGAGCTGCTGGGGAAAAGTTTGACATCATCTACATCGGCACAATCCTACACCATGACAGCGTACTAAACCGTACACTCAATAACGCAGGGTGGGAGTCGGCTCGCTTTAAAGCCATCATCCAAATGCCTGAAAATATGGCACTTTGGGACGAGTGGGAAACACTCTTTAAGTCCAAACAAATTGATGAAGCAAACGACTTTTATCAAGCCAACAAAAAGGCGATGGACAAAGGGGCGGTGGTCTCTTGGGAGGCTCGTCCCCTGCTTGCTTTGATGAAAATTAGAGCAAGGGACGGACACGAAGCCTTTGACAGTGAGTATCAAAACGACCCTACCGCAGGGGACGATGCCCCCTTTGCCAAAGCCATTAACTACTGGTACAAATTGCCTGATAACCTGATTTATTTTGGGGCGGTAGACCCAAGTCTGGGCAAAGCAGGGGCAAGTAGAGACCCGTCCGCCATTGTCGTGGCAGGGCTTGACCGTGCTACGGGCAAAGTTTATGTGGTGGTTGCTGACATCAAAAAACGCCTGCCCGACCGTATTATCAGCGATGTCATCGCAATGCAAGCCAAATATGGGTGCGTGAAATGGGCGGTGGAAGCGGTGCAGTTTCAAGAGTTTTTTAGGACGGAGCTAGTGCGTAGAAGTGCTGAGAGCGGTGTGCCAGTCCCTGCCATGCCTGTTAAGCCAACGAGCGATAAACTTTTAAGAATTGAGACTCTGCAGCCCTATATGTCAAATGGACTGTTACTGCTACATACTTCCCAAAGCACGCTGATAGACCAATTTCGCCACTTCCCCAAAGCCGACCATGACGATGGCTGTGATGCGGTGGAGATGGTCTATAAGCTTGCAACAAGCTTTGGACGACAAAGTCAAATGCAGCCCATTTATATCCCCATGCCTAGCGTATATTCCTAAGGACTAAAAGTATGATAACCCTAGACGACCTAATAGACCGCTTTGGCGAGACTGAGCTTGCCAATTTGACCGATAAAGAAAATTACCAAATCATTGATGAGACGGTCATCAACCACGCCATCGCAGACGCTATGGCGGAAGTAGTGGCATACCTTAACCCCACAGGGTTGATTGTGGGTGGCGTTTATGTTGGTACACCGCCAAAGTCTTTGGTTTTAAAGACTTGCGACATTGCCCGTTATTATCTGTATGAAAATGGCGTTACCGAGATTGTAGAAGCTCGTTACAAGCAGGCGATTGATTGGCTAAAACTTGTCGGCAAAAACCCTGCCATGCTGACAGGGGTGGTAAAAACACCCGATGAAAAGGCAAATGGGGGGATTGCTGTTATACCAAACAGAACGCCAAGCATTTGGAATTAAGTTGTTTTGATCTACTCAAACTTCAACCAAGATGAATCATAAGGAAATAAAGGTAAGAGTTTATGCAAAATTCCATTGATCAATACCGTATCGTAACCTGTGCCGTCCAGTAGTTTGGCAAGTTGTGCATCTTGAACTTGGTTTTCATGGTAAGCGAAAGATTGCAAGATGATTTGTTTTTTTGCAAAAAATGGGTTGGTTTCAAGTGCCTTATAATTAACCAATTTCCTTAAAAAATAAGCTCGCCTCTTAATGGTACTCATCAAGGTATTGTATTTATGGCGGATAAATTGCGTGCGATATCTTTGATAAAGCTCGGCATATTTGGTATTTAAAAGCACTTCGGTGTCATGAATGGGTAAAAAAATCCATAATCTATCCACAAGTTCATCACGTTTACCTGTGGTTTGATGTCCATGCTTTTTAAGTAAAGATTTGATTTGAGCAACGGTAAGTAATGACAGGCTGTCTTTGTTATCCAAACTGGGCATGGGTGGGGTTTTGGGTAGATTGCCATAAAAAGTGCTAGACGTTAATTGGTGCTCTTGGCATAGGCGCACACATTCGTCAAACCAATGCCAAGCAAAATCGTCATAATCGCACAGTTTGGCAATGTCATCACGACTTTGGTTGACTAAAGAAGTAAGTATTAGCGTCTTGACCTTTGGTGGGTTCTTAAAAGATACACCAGCTTGCTCAGCAATTTGGCGATAAGCAACTTCTAGATATGAGTACGGTAATTCAAAATCTTCGGTGGTTGGGCTTTTATTGGTAATTAAATAATCAATCAAATTATCAAAATGTTGACTAACAAATTGGCGATACATAGAAAATCCTTTTTGTAAAGAGTCTTATGGTAGCAATTTTTGGAGACTAACACAATGGCGCAACTGATTATTGATGCCACCAGCCAACTGCCCATATTACAAGACAACGTAGAAGAGTTGCGTGCAAAATTGGGCGATTTAACCCCGCTCATGGACAGTATCGGCAAGATATTAGAAGACAGCACCATAGATAGATTTGCCACCAAAAAAGCACCAGACGGCATATCTTGGGCAAATTTGATG
>JBHAZZ010000011.1:0-12623 GCA_041781275.1 Moraxella sp. | reverse complement strand
CTTGTACCCCAATCCTGAACCGCACAATAAAAATCAGCGATTTTTAAATATGCCATTTTTTGAGTTTTTGTTGTCTCGTATGTGCCAAAACGGGCAAATTGTCTTAGCCAGTAACATCGCAGGCTATATAGACGAAGCCGAAAAATTATTGACCGACGTTTGGCACTTGCCTTATCAAAAACGGGTGATAGAAAGTTCGTCAGGGCGTACCCATTTTGAGATCAAATATTTGGCAAGGGGCGAATTGTGCCAAGAATTGATCATTACCGTGCCTGACAATTACCGCACCCGTTTTGATGACACGTCGCCTTTGTTTGTGAGAAATGCCCATGAATAAACCGACCATCGCCATCATTGGGGCGGGCGCAAGTGGGCTGATGGCTGCCGATGTGTTAAGCCGTTATGATGTGTGCGTTCATGTGTACGAACAAATGCCCAGTGCAGGGCGCAAGATTTTGTGGGCGGGCAAAACGGGGCTGAACATCACTCACAGCGAACCCATGAGTCAGTTTGTTACCCGTTATCGCCCCGACTGGCTTGCCCCCATGCTGTACCAATATGACAATGAATGGCTACAAAACTGGTTTAAACAGCTTGGCATAACGACTTTTGTGGGGTCGTCGGGTCGGGTGTTTCCTGTGGAGATGAAAGCGTCCAAATTTTTAAGGGCGTGGCTTCAGCGTTTGATATCGCAAGGCGTGCAGTTCTTTTATCGCCATGCTTGCCAAGACATTCAAAAAAATTTAATTACGTTTAATGTACAAAGTAATGGCGATGTCTGCCAAATTCAACGTTCGTTTGACGCCATCATACTTGCTTGTGGTGGCGGTTCATACCAAAGATTGGGCAGTGATGGCAAATGGCAGGCGTGGTTTATGCAAGATGAACTTAGTCCCTTGTACGCCAGCAATGTCGGTGTGGTGCGAGATTGGTCAAAATTTATGCAAGAACATCACGGGCAAGCGCTAAAAGGGGTGCAACTGTGGCTAGATGACCAAAGCTCTGCCAAGCAAGGCGACATCATGATAAGTCATTATGGTTTTGAAGGTGGTTTGATTTATCAAGCCAATCGTGATATGCGTCAATGCTTGGCAAAGCAAGGCGAAATTGTGCTGTGGCTGGGCTTATTGCCTGACAAAAAACTCATTGATATTGTTCAAGTTTTTCTAAAAAATCCCAAACAGTCGCTCAATAATGTGTTTCGTAAAGTTGGGCTTGACGCTCCAAAAATTGCCCTGCTGCGAGAATGCACACCAAAAAGCGATTGGCAAGACAGACCAAAGATGGCAAGCCACATCAAAGCGCTACAAGTTCATTTTGGGGCGTTTCGTCCCATTGATGAAGCCATCAGTACTGGCGGCGGGGTGGCGCAAACGGCTTTGACTTCCCGGTTACAGCTAAAACGCAACAAGCACATATTTTGCGCAGGGGAAATGTTGGATTTTGACGCACCGACGGGCGGTTATTTATTGACGGCGTGTTTTGCCACAGGAAGGGTGGCGGCTCATGGGGTGGCAGAGTTTTTAAAATTGCAAAATCGGCAACATCAGTAAGTTTGACCACCTAAAACAACCCTGCCAAAATGCTTTTAATGACCGCACATCAAAAATGTGATTAAATTAAAGGTTTAAGGGCATAAATCTGACATAAATTTTTTAAATTAACCATGATTAAAAAGCTGATGGATTTGTTAAGGACAGTTATTTTAATCTTTAAAATTTGTTTGATGTGCCTTGGATAAGCAAAAATCACCCATTTGTACAATAAATAATGATGTGGTTATTGATTGGTGGTAAGGTCTGGTTTGATAAGTCATTAATTTATAAACACACATCAAGCCATTTATGGCTTTTAGACTAAGCGTTGTGCGGTTAAAGTTACTGCCTTGAAAATTTGCCAAATCTTAGAAATTGTCCAACTTGATAAGCCACGGTTTTGTTGGTTAAAAATTCTGAATGAGCAACGGGCAAAATCAAATAATCGGTGGCATTGTCAAGCGTGCTTTCGGACAAATAAACCGTGCCATCATGACCACCTGTGATGGCTAATGGGCTGTTTTTATAGCGAAAATTATGATATGTCAAAAACGGTACGCCCACGCCCATCGGCTTATTACCTGCGATCACGCCCATTTCAATACCGTCAGGCAGTGGCGGACAAGTGCCATCAAGCGCTCCGATATAAGAGCGACCCACCAAAGGCGAAAACCACTGTTTGATGTAATTGGCACAAACGCTGCCTTGATGGGGCGTGCCAAGCGTTACGCAGCGATATATCTGCCATGTTGGGTAGGTACTGGCAAAATGACGGATAATCAGACCGCCCAAACTATGAGCCACCAAATTGAGTGGGCGCTTGGGACTGTGGTTGGCAAGTAGCCACTGGTGTAACCGCTCACTGTGGCAGGCGATGGGATTGGCAAGACTGGCATAGCCATAACGCTGGGTGTCAAAACCATCTTTTTGTAAGGCATAAGCCAAAGGCAGGGCAAGTAAGCGGTTTTGGTGCAGTCCATGTAGGACAATGGTTAGCGGCTGCATGGTCATGACGAAAAAATTTTATCCAAATAAAGGATAAAGGTCAGTTTTTGCCACGGTAGGTAATGCGACCTTTGCTGAGATCATAAGGGGTCATTTCTACTTTGACTTTGTCGCCCGTCAAAATGCGAATGTAGTGTTTGCGCATTTTACCTGAAATGTGAGCAATGATTTCGTGTCCGTTATCAAGGCGGACTTTAAATAGGGTATTGGGAAGCGTGTCAATGACTTCGCCTTCAAATTCAATGATGTCGTCTTTTTTTGCCATAATTTAAAAAAATAAGAAAATGAGCATTCTATTGTAGCACAAATTTTATAAAAAACCAGTCAATCAGGTAAATTTAACCATAAAGGCGTGGTGGGAAGGTTGGGTAGCATGGCTTGTAAAGCTTCTGGATAATAAGCGTTTACAAAATACAGCCCGTCAGGCGAAGCGGTGGGCGGAGCAAGTTTGCGATCTTTGGCATGGATAAGTTTGGGGACTTCTTCGGCGTGCATTTGTCCTGTACCAACAGCAAACAGCACGCCCATGATGTTGCGCACCATGTGGTGCAAAAAGCCGTCTGCTTGAATGTCCAGTACCAAGTATGAGCCATGTTGAAACAAATGAATGTGCGACACGGTACGTACAGGCTGACGAGACTGGCAGTGCGCCGCCCGAAAACTGCTAAAATCATGCGTGCCTTGTAGCATTTGACTGGCGCTTATCATGGGCTCAAGATTGAGCGGTTCATAAAAATGCGTTACTTGGCGGCGCAAAATGGCAGGGCGATAAGGCTGATTGAGTGTGATGTAGCGATAACGCCGCCCAATGGCACTAAAACGGGCATGAAAGTCAGACGGCATGGGAACAAGCCAACGTATGGCGACGTCGTCAGGCAGTAGCGTGTTTGCTCCCCGAAGCCAGTTGTGGGGACTGCGTTTGGCGTGCGTGGCAAAATGCGCCACCATATTACCGGCGTGCACCCCTGCGTCTGTGCGACCTGAAGCGATGACTTCTACAGGGTGGTTGGCGATGGTGGATAGGGCGGTTTCTAATTTTTCTTGAATGCTGACGACTTCGGCTTGACGCTGCCAGCCCCGATAATTTGTGCCGATAAATTCCACGCCGATGGCATAGATTTGTGTGTCAGTCATAATTTTCCCAATGCTTTTGTGTCAAATTGTCTGTCAAATAAAGCCACAGCAGACGACCGTAGATACCTGCAATGCTTAATGTTTCGCCCGACCAAACATGATGGTCATATTGCCAAGCTCCTGCTTGGTAGGCACGGCTTACCCCACCAAAAGGACACATACTGCTACATACCACAGCCACCCCTTTTTGGTGCAGAGCGTCAAGCGCTGATGCAGCTTCTGGGCTATAAGGCAAATTGCCTGCCCCAAATGCAATCAAAATCACGGCTTTGGCTTGGCTTTGGCGAAGTTTGTCAGCCAACGTGATGGGGCTGTTTGGTAGCAGGTAAATGCTGTCAATGTCGGCGCTGTTGGCACGATTTTTTAGGGCGGTGATGTCTTGGGTGGTAATGGGGTTTTTTGCTAAATATGGCTTGGCGGCGCTAAAGGCGTTGGCGTCTTGGCTGTGGATTTTTTGGCTGTTTTCGGCAGGCAATAAGCTGTCAAAAAAACGCACCCATGTTCCTGTTTGGGTTTGGCTGTCATGAATGGCGGCAGCGATGTTATGCCAAGCGTCGCTGGTGTCATCAAGGGCGTAGGGCGTGTGGGTGGGCTGCAATAAGGGCTTCATGCTGCCTGTAATAATGAGCGATAACTCATCAAATCCTGCCAGTGCATTTGCCAAAAATGCCGCCAAAAAAACTTAGACTGTCTGTGCCCGTAATCAGCACAAAACGTCTGGCGCCTTGGTTATAAGCGGTGGTAATGATGTCATAAAAGTGAACAAAATCGACGGGGGTTAAGCAGCTGCTGTCTTTGATGACGGTGTTTGGCAAAATACATTGCCGACTTTGCAAGCGGTCATTTAATAAGGCGATTAAGATAGGCAAAAACACATCGGCAGGCAAGGGCGCAAGCGGTGTGCCATGACAGCCAAAAGTGCCGCCGGCATAAATCAAATGACTGTCTTGGGGACTGTAATGTGTTGGGCTGTGGTTTTGGGTGTTCATAGACAAAGGGGGTCAAGTTAAAATTGGCAAATTATAACACAAAAGCAGTAACACAAAAGGCATACCTTAAAAGATATGCCTTCATGCGGTGAGTAGATTGCCAAGATTAGCTTAAACGAGAAATCAGCGTTTGGGCATTTTGTTTTTGGCTGTCGTTACCTGTTTGTAGTACTTCACCAAGCAAGTGTTTGGCGCTGGTATATTCACCAAAGGCAAGATACTGCTTGGCAAGGTTTAGCGTGATTTGGGCGTTGTCCAGACTGTCGCCAAAAAGCTCATCGTCTGTTGGTGAGTGTGCAGGGACGGCAACCGCAGGTGATGTAGCAACTTTGATGGTTGTTGCGGTGTCTTTGGCGGCGGGGCTTTCTACAGCGTCAGGCGTTATTACGTCCATCATCTGCGCAAGTGGGCTGTCTGACTGCGCACTGTCAGCACTTGCCATGTCGTCTTTGCTTGCGGATAAATCGCCTAGATCCAAAGTGGCTTCATCAAGAGTCGGCGTTTGATTGGAAGCAGGTGTTTGGCTTTCGGCGACCATTTCGCTGTTGGTGGCTGATTTTTCATCAAAACCAAAGTCAAAATCCAAACCTGTTGTGTCATCTTGTGTGGAAGTTTTTGCAATTTCTACGGGTTCTACCGGTTCTGTAGGACTAATAACAGACTGTGTAACGGTCTCGATGGTGATGGTTTGTGCTGTTTGCTTTTCTGGTTGGGGTTTGATCTTATCGTTATCCACCAAAGAAAGCTCACCAAAGTCAAACGCAGTGTCAGCCACAGATGAAGACTGTGCTGATACACTTGGTGTAGGCGGTGTAAAGGTATCATTGGTTAAATCAAAGGTCAAAGCGTCTGTTTTTGTGGCTTCTTGGGTGGGTTTGTCTTGGGCAAAGTCAAGACTTAAGCTGCCAAAATCGTCATCTGTCCCTTTGTCTTTGCTTGGCTGTGGCAAAGACGAACCGTCCAATGATAACTCATCGTTGGGTGTTAGGTCTTGTTTGGTGGTGTCCAAAGACAAATCGTAGGGCAACTCATCATCAAAAGTAGGCTTATCATCGGTTTTTGGGCTGTCTTTTTGGGTGGACAAGTCAGCAAAATCCAACGATAATTCATCAAACGATGATGTTTTGGTGTCTGTGGTGGGCGTAAAGTCAGTGTCTTTGTCGCCCAAAGACAGATCAAGATCGGCTTTGGTGGTTGTTACTGGTTGACTTGGGGCAGCAAAATCCAGTGTCAAATCCAAGCCATCATCTGTGGGTGTGGATACAGGCTCTTTTGTGGTAGGGCTGTCAAGGGGTGTATCAAAAGACAAACTGTCAAAACCTGCTAAATCACCACTGGCTTGGTTGGTATTTGGGGTTTCTTGGGGTTTGTTTTGGGTGGTTTTATCACTGCCAAACTCAAAATCAAACGCCAACTCATCAAATGACGTGTCTGTTTTTTCTTGGGTGGTGGGCTGTGGCGTGGCGGTTTGTAAGGGTGCAGACTTATCATCTAAACCCAAATCCAAATCAAAGCCATTAAGACTTAAGCCGTCATTACTGTCTGGTTTGGTGGCTTGTGCAGGTTTTGCTGGGGTGCTGTCTAAACCCAAATCCAAATTACCCAACTGTAAGTCCAAATCGGTGTCATTGGTGGTAGATTTTTGCGGTGCTGATGTGGCACTTGGTGCGCCAAAGTCTAGGCTGTCCAAATCAAACCCAAAATCTTCATCAGCCGTTTGGGTGGGGGTGTTTTTGGTAGGCTCGGCGACAGTGCTATGATGATCTTGCTGTGCGTTCAAAGACGCTTTGGGCTCTACAGTAGGCTGCGAAGTTTTTGCAGGGGTATCAAAATCAAAGTCTAAATCAAATTCTTCTTCTAATTCTTCTATTAATGCATTTTCGGGCGCAGGTGTGCTTACCGCTTGTGGCTTGGGCTGCTCAAAGCGTGCATCGTTTTCGGCGTCTTCGGTGCTAAATTCTAGGACTTCAATGGTGTCTTCTTCTTTGGCAACAGGTTTGGCAGCTCGTGCAGCAGCTTCTTGCGCCAGCTCATCATCAATCAAAGATTTGCAAAAGTCCGCTTCTTGTACTGTTTTGTTATCAGCGATTTCATGAATTTTTTGGTGTAATTGATTGAAGGTGTCGTATTGTTTGGTAACGCCATAAACTTGCAAAAGACGCAGCATTGCCCCAGAGTGTCTGGGGTTGGTCATCAGTACACGTTTTAGTTCTTTGATGGCGGCGGTGTAATCTTGGTTGCGCAGATAATATTCAGCATAAGCCAGTTCATCTACAGGCTTGGGCTCAGGCGGTGGCGTTTGGGTTGGTGTAGGCTGTGGGGTGCTGGTGCGTACCGCCAAATCGGTTGGCTCTTCTGTGTTGGACAGCGCCAAGCGGGGATCGGCTCGTTTGATTTTGGTCTGTTTATTTGTATTTGCTGGTTTGGGCTGTTTGCCTTTTTTATTTTGTAGGTATTTAATGCCAAATAAAACGGCAATTGCGATAATCAGTATGACAATTACAGCAATTAATAAGATGTCAATCATAAAAACTGTCCAAAAAATTTTTTGTGGTGTTATGTTGAAAATGGGTTTGTATAAACGGCAAAAGCCCCTCCAACCTTGGCAAGTGTTTGAGTGGTTAAATTCTAACACAACTCAAATACCTGCCAAAGGCTAGTTACATTTTATGTACAGTATTCGCCCAATGGGTTAGGGGGTGGACTTTAGGGCTCTTAGACGGGCTTCAAGCTCTGCCAATTTTTGGTTTTGTAGCTGCAATTTGGCGGTGGCACTGGACAGCTCTTGATTTAATCCATTGACTCGCTTGGCGCTGCTTGCCGTTTGTTGGCGGGTGTTTTTTAGGGTGCCGACCAAATCGCTGCTGCCACCTGCTTTGGCGTTTGGCATGGGCTTACTGTTTGTGCCTGTGGCTTTACCTTGCTGGGTGGGCGTTACCAAAGTTACTTGCGCCTTAGGCAAAGCTTTGGCAGGTTTTGCTGCGCTTGGCTTTTTGGCACTTTTGGCTTGCGCTTTTAGGTTGGTGCTTGGTTTGCTGTGAGTGCTGGACTTTTTGCTGCTTTTGGCTTTTGCTTTGGCAACGGTATTGGTGCTTGCACTGTGTTTGCGTTTGGCACTGATGGCGTCTTCAATCGCTTTTTGTGATGGAATGACCTGATAGTTCGGTAAGTTTAGGTTGGCACGAGCTTTTAGGCGATTCATTTTGCCTTGGTTAAAAGCGTCAGGGTTGGCACTGTGAAGTTCTTTCATCACATCTTGCACGGACATATTATTGACACTGGCAAGGTGATTGGCAATGCTCCATAAGCTATCGCCGCTTTGAACCACATATACCGCCCCTGATGTGGCTGTGGTGGTTTCTGGCTGTGCTTGCTCTGCATCATCGGTGCTTTTGCTTTTGGCTTTGGTATTTTTGTTTTTGGCACTGATGGGCGCTTCTTCTTCGGCAGGCAGTTTGGGTGCTGCTACGTCATCTGCGTTATAAGAGCGACGAGTAACCTGCTCTGTGAGCACTTTTGTTTGTGTGTCGGCACTTTCACGGGTGTTTGTGTTTTTGGCGCTGACAGGTGGCATTGTTGGAACGCTTGGGGTAACTGAAGCGTCAATGGCATCTTCGTCGGGCAAATCAGCGCTGGTAACAGGTAAGTTTTGCCAGTTTTCGTTGGCGACCAACGTGGTGTTTTCGGCAAGGTTAAACGATCCCCCTGAAGGTAAGGGCATGAGCAAGGTTTGTGGCTCAATGACTTGCTCGCCGTTGTTGTTTAGGTTTAGGACAACGTCGGCAAATGGCGAAGAAATCGGGGTGCTAGACGTTAGTGTGATCTGACCTGTGGTTGCTGATGTTGGGGTAAAATGTACGGTAATCTTGCTGTCAAGACTTAGCCCCATTTGCTGATAAATGTCAGCGGTGGCGATACTGGCATTAAAGTTTTTGGCATCAATGTCAGAAACGTCAATGGTTGCCGATAAAGGTTCGTGTTGAGCGGATTTGATGTTGGCTTGACCCAGTGTAACGGCATGAGCCAAACTGGTCGTACCAAGCAATGAGACCAACACGGCTTGATGAATTAACGTTGTACGAGAAGGTTTGTGCCAAGACATAGTGATCCTTTGGGAAAATATGAAAGTTCTAATTAACTTTATAACAAAATATATACGCAAATGCCAATGGATTTAGACAGCTTGCAAAATAAAGGGTACAAAAACACACTTGATTTCCTTTGGGGGATTTTGCGTGGTTTTGTCGTCATGCTTGTATTATGCAAACATCGTGCCATATTCATGTTTGATAAACAGGAATAATACAAAAACTGGTTTAAAATATCTTAATAATCATACAGATAATAAAAAACCTGTCCTATCTTAACAAAGATAAAACAGGTTGTACAGACTGGGTGTGATTGATTTTTATTAATTATCAATCAACGCTTGGTTAAATTCTACCTTGAATGATGGCAAGCATACGGCGCAGTGGTTCAGCCGCTCCCCACAGCAGTTGATCGCCCACGGTAAAGGCGGTCAGATACTCGCCACCCATGTTCATTTTGCGTAAGCGACCTAAGGCAACGTTTAGTGTGCCAGTAACCGCCACAGGGCTTAGACGTGCTACGGTGTCGGGTTTGTTATTGGGAACAACGTCTAGCCAAGGGTTTTGACTGTCAATCAGCGCTTGTTCAATTTCTTGTAAAGGAATGTCTTTTTTAAGTTTGATGGTCAAGGCTTGACTGTGGCAGCGCATTGCCCCGATTCGCACACAAATGCCATCAACATTGATAAGTTCATCGGCGGTTTTGCCAAGGATTTTGTTGGTTTCGGCTTGACCTTTCCATTCTTCACGAGATTGCCCGTTATCCAGTTGGCTGTCAATATAAGGGATCAGACTGCCCGCCAGTGGTGCGCCAAAATACTGTTTGGGGAAGTCGTCGCTGCGCTGTAGGTCGGCAACTTTTTTGTCAATGTCTAAGATGGCACTGGCAGGGTCGGCAAGTTCGGCTTTGACACCATCATGAATGTAGCCCATGCCAGCAATCAGTTCACGCATATTGTTAGCGCCTGCGCCACTGGCGGCTTGGTAAGTCATGGCAGACACCCATTCTACCCAATCACGAGCAAACAGCTCGCCGATTGCCATCAGCATAAGGCTGACGGTGCAGTTGCCACCGATAAAGTCTTTTTTGCCTTGAGCCAGTGCGTCATCAATCACCGAGCGATTGACAGGATCTAAGATGATGACGGCATTGTCGTCCATGCGTAGGGAGCTGGCAGCGTCGATCCAGTAGCCATTCCAACCACTTTGGCGTAATTTGCCATGTACCGCTTTGGTGTAATCACCGCCTTGACAAGTGATGATGGCGTCGCATTTGGCAAGTTCATTGATGTCGTTGGCGTCTTTTAGGGTGCCTACATGGCCCCCAAAATCAGGCGCTTGACCCCCTGCGTTACTGGTTGAAAAAAACACAGGAGTAATGTGTGCAAAATCGTTTTCTTGGGTCATGCGACTCATCAAAACCGAGCCTACCATACCGCGCCAACCAACCAAGCCAACAACCAATTTTTCTGCCATATCAAAGCACCTTCAATCAATTAAAAGGAAGTAAAAAGAGTGAAACTCTAACTATGCACTGTTATGCACAAAAAATCAAGTGTTTTGTGGGTTTTTTGTAAGAAAAGGCTGACAAACTTTGACGTTCTTGGCGTATGGCTGTCTGATTGGTGTTGTTTTATAATGGCTGCACATAACGCAGCTAGGACGGCTAAAACTTCATTCATACCCATGCCCAATTTCCCCAAATTGGGTGTTTTTTTGTTATAAGATTAGGGTATTCTGACATTTTTAATGCAAAAACGTTCTTTTATTGCCAAGTCATAGTAGTGTTATGAAATGTTAGGATACCCCTAGGCTTAGGCTGATGATAAGCCCTGTTATTAGGGTAATTTTGACGATTTGTTTGAGTTCTTGACCGAAGTTTTGTGAAGTGATGATGTCGGCATTATATTGACCAACGGCATGAATGTGCTGACGAAGTGGGCGAATGAGCAGTATTAAGGCGACAAAGTAATAATTTTGCGCAAAGATTGCATACGCCCCAAGCAGCCCAAAAGCCAACATCAATGCTTTTATATAATAAGCGCTCATGCGATGTTTGCCAAGCACGGTGGCAAGGGTGCGTTTGCCAGAAATTTTGTCGCTGTCGATGTCTCGTAAGTTATTTACCGCCAGCACACAAGTGCACAATATGCCGATGACGGCGGCAAATACCAAAGAGCCGATGTCAAGCGTTTGGCTTTGTAGATAGCCAGAGCCTAAGACATTAACCACCCCAAAAAACAAAAAAACCGCAATTTCACCTTTTGCTTGATAACCATAAGGGTTTTTCCCCATGGTATAAGTGATGGCTGCCACGATGGCGCAAAGCCCCAAACCCAAAAACGCCCAAAACGTTTGTCCTATACCAAGGCTTATCACCAGTAGGCTAATGCCACTGACCACAATAAACAGCACGCAGCCGATGATGGCGTTCATCAGTGCCTTGGGCGAAAGCGTGCTACCAAATTGACGATCGCTGCGGTGTGTGTCTGTGCCGAGCAGTCCGTCGCCATAATCGTTAGCAAGGTTGGATAAAATTTGTAAAGCGATGGCGGTCAATAATGTCAATCCCAAAACCGCCCAAAAATGCCCATCGGGGTGCGACGTGTGGGGTTTAAGCTGCGACCAAGCCACCGCATTGCCCACCAAGACTCCGACCACAGACAAAGGGTAAGTATGGGGGCGGGTGGCTTTTAGCAAATTGACAAAAAATGACATATGATTAACAAAATTTTACGCTATTGTTACTGGAAAGTTGGCGACCTGCGTGTTGGTGGGCGAGTGTGGCGCTAAAAAAGGCGACCAAAATTAGCGGCGAACTTCTTGTACGCCACGGGCGATCAATGCTTCTCGCCATGTGTCCAAATGATCGCCATCGCCCAAAAATTCCACAATTAACCCATATTGGCCGCCTTGTAACAAAGTGTCAAATTTGCGTAACATTCCCCTGTCGGGCAAACTGTGGGGATCGATGCCCAAATAAATTTGTGCTTTTAGGGCGTTGGCACGTTGAATGGCTTTTTGTATGTCGTCTTTGCTGTCTAGCACGCCGATGTCTTCTACATTGTGTCCTGCCCCAAAATGATACCAGCCTTCAGCAAATGACCGTTCAAGCGTGGCAACCAGTTTGGTGTCAGTGCTGACAACGGCAGGCGCAGGCTTGGGCTTGGTGGGAACAAAGTCGTCCTTGTCGGCGACATTTTGTTTGAATTGGCGCAACAAATTTTCGTAGTAGTACAGATTTTTGTCAAGTTCAAAGGGTTTTTTGGCTTTGAAATAACAATACACATAAGCCGCCAAACGGGGAAGCATGCCATACAAAAACACGCTGATTATCATAATGCTTGCCAAATAGCGGTTGCTTTCGGGGGTGATGGTTTCGGGTACGGGCAGCCCAAACAAACTGGGAATAAAACCAATGACCGCCAAAATTTGCATAAAATGCTCGGTGTTGAGCAGCGTGGACTCCCAAACCAGCGCATAACTTTTAAACAAAAAAAGCAGTACAAGCGCCATGATAGAACCAAACAGCCCAAAAAGCCACGCTTGATGAATGATTTTGCCGATTTGCCATGTGTCGTGGCGTTTAAAATCCTGTAGGTGAATATCAAAGGCTGTGCTTTCTAGGGGTTTTCTGGGTTTTAATTTGTCAAAAATTAAGTATAAAAAATTATAAGAATGCGCATTTTGTAGTCCAACAAACCACACTAAAAGCGTAACCGTATGCCAACCCAAAAGCCCTGCCAGTACATAAAAAAAGCTGACAATTTCTGTGCTTAATAAACCAAACACCCCCAAAAATCCCAACATAAATCCAATGGCGCTATAAAGTCGCCCCGCAAGATTCAAAAAAAACTCGCTTTTTTGTAGGG
>JBHAZZ010000010.1:0-3454 GCA_041781275.1 Moraxella sp. | reverse complement strand
GCTGTCCACCAACAACAGCACGCAGTCCACCATAGACATCACACGCTCCACTTCTCCACCAAAGTCAGCGTGTCCGGGGGTATCTACAATGTTAATACGATAGGTAATGCCAGTGCGTTTGTCTAGCCAAGTGATGGCGGTATTTTTGGCAAGAATGGTAATGCCACGCTCACTTTCTAGGGCATTGGAGTCCATGACTCGCTCAATCTCACCTGCACGATCGCCAAGCGCCCCTGACTGCTGTAATAATTTGTCCACCAACGTGGTTTTACCGTGGTCAACGTGGGCGATGATGGCGATGTTGCGTAAATGTTGAATGTTGTTTGACATAACTACTCAAAATAAAAAAGGGTGGGTATCCACAAAAGGGGGCAATTATACCATGATTACTTATTCTTTGTCGTTAAAATTCTGCCAATAAAATGGCACTCATGCAATTTACAACAAACAAAAAGACCACCCAAAGGCGGCCTTTTTGTATCACAAATAGTCAATCAAAAGATTGAAATTGTCTATTAGTTGATGGTTTCGTTAACGGTAGTTACCTTGTTGCCTTGGATAACAGCGTATACACGACGGTTCATTGCTTTGCCTTCTGCGGTGTCGTTAGGCGCAACAGGACGGTCAAAGCCGTAACCTACAGCACTTAGACGGTTAGGTGCAATGCCAAACTCGTTAGACAATACAGACTTCACAGCGTTCGCACGAGCTTCTGATAGGCGTTGGTTGTAACGTGCGTTAGAACGTTTAGAGTCTTTAGAAGCATGACCTTCGATGGCAGCAGTAGCGTTTGGATATTCACGCATTTTTTCTGCTACTTTGGCGATTTCTTCACGGTATTGTGGCTTCACGTTAGACTTGTCGTAATCAAAGAATACACGAAGTTCCATACGTAGTTCGTCAATCGCTTGAGTGGTGATAGGACAGCCTTGAGCGTCCACACGAACGTTTGGTGGGGTGTTAGGACAAGCGTCTAGGTGATCAGCCACACCGTCGCCATCGCTGTCTACAACCACATCTTCAACCACATCAACTTCAGGCACTACAGGCTCAACAGGAGGAGGTACTGGCGCAGCAGCAGGCTTCAAACGACCGCCTAGAGTTACTTCTAGACCTGCCAATGCTTGACCTTCCCACCATTCGTTGTCAAAGTTATGAACGCCACGCACTTCACCACGAACTGCCAATGCGTCGTTGATTAGGTAGCGAGCACCTAGACCTACGTTACCGATGGTGTCTTTAGATTTAGCAACTTCAGTACCTGCATTTACAGTGCTACCAGCGGTAATGCCATAACCGTTGTCAGCAGCAGCAGTATAGGTTGCTTTGTTTTCAACAGTAGTTTTTTGTTGACCAACACCAAGTAGGGCATAAGGCTTAAATTTGCCATTGGTGTAGCCTGTGAACTGCTGTAGACCTAGCAGAACGTTTGCAGAAAGATTTTCTTCTTTGGCATCAAACTGATTTCTTACATCAGCAGCAGCAGAAGCTTTAGAAGCTTGAGCGTCAGTATCAGTAACACCATACTCTACTTGGAACTGGGTAGATGGAGTCAGTTCCACACCAACAGCGACACCAGTATACAGGTCGCTTTCTAGAGCAACACCGCCATTAGCTAGGTTGGTTACCGGTACGTTTGAGGTTGGGTTGACATTTAGGTTTCTACCAGTTGTGAAGACACCACGTTGTTTGTCGTGGGCTTCGTCAGTATAGGTGTAACCAATCATTGGGGTTACGGTAACACCAGCAGTAGCGGCAGTAGTAACACCAACAGCCAATACAGCAAGAGCGATTTGATTCAATTTCATAAAATTCTCCAAATAAGAATTAGTTGAAGTGGCTACCAAGCACCAATTTACCACTTTTATTCTAACATTAAACCTAAATATTTCCAACAAATTTAATCAATTTGATCAAAAATCTTAGGTTTGTTGATAGATGTTGCATTAGCTTAACGATAAAAAACAAATTTTGCAACAATTATCTGCGTGAAAGGTACAAGAATTTACATAAAATTTACTCATTTTAACGTTCACGCCATTGACTGTATCTTTTAATACAGATCATCTGTCAAGCAAAAACGCCTGTTTCATGTTTTTGACTGCTTGTTCTAGCCCCACAAATACCGCATCGCTGATAATGCTATGTCCAATATTTAATTCATGAATGCCTGCAATATTGGCAATTTCACCCACATTGGTTGTTGTTAGCCCATGCCCTGCATTGACAATCAATTTGGGATTTTGGCTTTTGGCATATTGCACCGCCGATTTAATGCGTTCAAGTTCTGATTGTTTTTTAACCAAATCATTATCCAAATCCGCATGAGCATAAGCACCCGTATGTAATTCTATGGCGTCCGCCCCAAAGGTGATTGCTTTTTGAATTTGTGTCATGTCAGGATCAATAAATAACGATACCTGAATATTTGCCGCTTGTAATTTCTCAATAAACGCTTGTAAATTGGACTCTCTAAGCAAATCCAGTCCGCCTTCAGTGGTTACTTCTTCACGTTTTTCGGGGACAAGGCACACCCAGTCAGGCTTTACATCTAAAGCGATGGCGAGCATTTCATCGGTAACTGCCATCTCCAAATTCATGCGGGTAGTGATGGCTTTTTTGATGGCATAAACATCGGCGTCTTTGATGTGGCGGCGGTCTTCACGCAAATGCAAAGTAATGCCATCGGCGCCTGCTTTTTCGCATAATAACGCCCCTTGAATTGGACAAGGATAATTCACACCACGAGCGTTGCGCAGTGTGGCAATGTGATCAATATTAACGCCCAATAAAGGTAATGTTGCCATCGTATTTTCCTTTGTGTTTATTTGTTGTATTAACAAACGTAAGTCATTCGCTGCTGCCAAAGTTTACGGCTATTAAGCGGTTGGTAATCCAATAAAAAATCCAACAATACCCGTTGTAATTGGCTAAATTCTTTTAGCTTTTTGTCATAAATATTGGGATTTTGATAAGCGGTTGCCATTTGTTTTAAATCCCGACCCCAATACAAACAATCAGACGACACACCTTCTTCTTTGACAAATCCAATATTGGGGACAAATTTATAACATTGCTCAGGCAAAATGTCTTTACCCAAATGATCTTTATCAAAAGCCATTTGTACCCCAAGCTCCAAAAACAATACCCGTTCAAACTTTCGCAATATCAAACGCAGTGATGTGTCATTTCCCAAACCTGTTAATTGATTGATTTGTTCTAGGCTGTCTTTATAAGCTTGCCATAATACAGGGCAAGGGTTTTCAGGAGCAAGTAAGCGATATAACACTTCATTTAAATAAAGCAAAGCATAATAATAGCTAGGTTTAGGATAAATGGCAGATAAAATGCTGATGTCTTTAAATGTTTTTAGGCTATTTTTACCTGTAGCAAACAGTGAAATCAGTGCAAATTCAGGCAAACCCCGTTTACCCACGCCATGCACCACGCCATG
>JBHAZZ010000009.1:0-4080 GCA_041781275.1 Moraxella sp. | reverse complement strand
GGGCGCAGGTACGCCAGCTTGCTGTATTTGGCTAAAAATTTCATGAATGGCTTGGCTCATCAGGGTTCTTCCTGTCAATGTTGAGTGTTGTATTAAAAGGTCGTGATGGTTAAGGTATTGTGGCATGGGGCATTCTTTGTAAAATGATTCGTTGTTTGTTACGTAGCCGTTTTAGCTGGCGGTTTTTTTGATAAAACTTGGGATTGGGCAGCATACTTATCAATAAGGCGGATTCTTCACGGCTGAGCTGTTTGGCGCTTTTTTTGTAATAATACTTTGCCGCCGCTTCAATGCCATAAATGCCTTCACCAAACTCCGCCACATTCAAATACACGGTCAAAATCCGCTGTTTGCTCCACATGGCTTCCATCATCACGGTAATGATGGCTTCTTCTGCCTTGCGCACATAAGAGCGGCTCGGGGTCAAAAACAAATTTTTGGCAAGCTGCTGGCTGATGGTAGAACCACCCATAGACACCGCCCCTGCTTTTTCGTTGGCTTTGATGGCAAGTTCAATGCTTTTCATGTCAAAGCCATTGTGCATGACAAAACGAGCGTCTTCACTGGCGACGGCGGCTTGTTTGGCACTTTTGGCAATGTTGTCATAAGACACCCACGTTTGCGACACATCACCCCCTGACAGCCGATGTAACAGCATAAACATGGAATTGCCCACAGGGACAACTTTCCACACGCCCAACAGCGTCGCCACCAAAATGTGAAAACTCAAAAACAGCACCAAACACGGCAGCAAAAGCCACCGCCACACATAAGCAAACAGCCCACGTTTTTTGGCGGCAGGGGGCGCAGGGGTCGGGTCAGACACTTTGGGCTTTTTGGGCTTGCTTTTGTTTTTTTTGGAAGCAGTGTCTGTTTGTGGGTTGTTGTTTTTGGTCAAATGCTAAATGCCTTTATCAATACGCCTAAAAATCGTGCTAATATTATGCCTATTTTAACCCATTTTGCTCACAATTTTTATCCAAAAGATGTTTTTATGATAAATGATTCATTTTTTATCCAATTGACTTGGTTAAACAAAAATCGTTTTGCACTTGATGGCTTATCAGACCAAGAATTTGACCACGTTTATCACACGCTATTGAGCTGTTTTGCCACAAAAAGCACGCCCAATACTTGGTATTTAATTGGCACGGACGGCTGTCATTTGTGTCATCACGCCCTAGATGTCCTACACATCGCCCAAACCACACACACATTTGCCCTACATCAACTTGATTTGATAGACAGCACAGACGATCGCTTGATTGATTTGTTGGGCGACAAAATCCCCATCTTGCTCACCCCCAAGCGACTGCTGTGCTACCCGTTTGGACTGCTAGATGTTGCTTTTTTGTAAATTTTTTTAAAAAAGTACAATTGTTGATTTTGTTCAAATAAGAATGATTATCACTATAATTTAATTTTTAATTAATACAACTGTTTGATTTTTAAATAATAAAATTTTTTCATAGGCAGCATTAATGTTCATTATTTTGTTTGTTGATGATAAAATGTATAAATTTTAACCATTTTTGTCTATTTATTTTTATTTAACAAAGCAGTAAAATTAGCGATTTATTGGCGACCGCTTAAAATTGCCTTGCCATGGCAAAGCAGCACACGCCAAAACATTAAGCCAAGACAGTCGGCAACTCACCAGTGTACAAATTGTCTAAAAGCCTAATGTGGTCAAAAATTACACACCCAGTCTTATTTGTGTATTTTTAGGCAATCCTAATGACGCCATAAGATTTGGAATCAGAAAGTCGGTCGGGTGAGTGTACACCCATGATAAAATCGGCTTTCCGTCTAGGACGTTGGACGCTGGTTGCAGGAAATCTCTTACCGATGTAAGAGAAGTACGTCATGCTTTATCATTAACTCGGGCATTTTTGCCCACAGCCTGCCATAGTACACCCCACAAAGTGCCCCCACTGACGTTGGGGTATATTTATGGCTACAAGGAGCGTTATGCTGACATTTTTGGCACTTTTGCCCATTTTAATCGTTTTTGTTCTGTTGGTGGTGATGAGACTGCCTGCAAAAATCGCCATGCCCGTGGCGTATCTTGCGACCGCCGCCCTGTCATTATTTGTTTGGCAAACTAGCGGTGTGCAAGTTGCCGCAGCGACCATACACGGTGTTTTGACCGCCGTAAACGTGCTGTTTATCGTGTTCGCCGCAGTACTTTTGCTCAACACCCTAAAAGAAAGCCAAGCCATTGTCGCCATTCGTCAAGGCTTTATGAGCATTTCTCCCGACCGCCGTGTACAAATGATCATTGTGGCATGGCTGTTTGGATCTTTGATTGAAGGTTCTACAGGTTGGGGTACACCTTCTGCGGTGGGTGCGCCTTTGCTATTGGCACTTGGCTTTCCTGCGATGGCGTGCGTCATGGCAATTCTTATCATTCAGTCCACCCCCGTTTCTTATGGTGCGGTGGGTACACCCCTACTTATCGGGGTCAATTCAGGTCTTGAAAACAAAGCCGATGTTGCCGCCGAAATCAGCAAATTCGGCATGGACCTACCCCAATATATCCTAGTCATCACCGAAAAAGTTGGTTTTATTCATGCGACCGTGGGCGTGCTTGTGCCTTTGGTGCTGTGCTGTTTCCTGACTCGCTTTTTTGGGGCAAAGCGTTCGTTCAAAGAAGGCTTTAAAGCTGCGCCTTTTGCCATTTTTGCAGGGCTTGCCTTTACCATGCCTTATTATTTGACCGCCCGTTTTATCGGCCCTGAGCTGCCATCGCTGCTTGGTTCTGTGATTGGTATGGCGATTGTTGTTCCTGCCGCCAAATACGGCTTTTTGACCCCCAAAGAAACTTTTGACTTTGAAACCCGTGATAAATGGGAAGAAGACTGGAAAGGCTCTCTTGCACCAACCACCATCGATGTCAGTGAAAAAGCCAAATTTTCACTATTAAGAGCGTTTTCGCCTTATTTGATCGTTATTGGTATTTTGGTTGCCACACGCACCATCAAACCCCTAAAAGAATGGCTAAACAGCCATGCGGTCATTGCTTTTAATGACATTTTGGGTACAACCATTGATAACAAAACCCAGCTGCTTTATTCACCTGCCACGGTGCTTTTGGTGGTGTCCATTTTGTGTATCTTTATCTTTGGCATGAAAGGCGATAGCGTCAAAAAAAGCTGGAAAGAGTCAGGCATTACCATGATGGCGGCTGCCCCTGCTTTGATGTTCTCCATTCCCATGGTGCAAGTCTTTATCAACTCTGGCACATCGCCTGACGCTGCCGTACAAATCCTTGCCATGCCAAAAGTGCTGGCAGCAGGAGCGGCAGATTTATTTGCGGGCGCTTGGCCACTGGTAGCACCGTGGATTGGGGCGTTGGGTGCGTTTATCGCAGGTTCAAATACCGTTTCTAACATGATGTTTGCGCATTTCCAATTTAGTACTGCCATGCAAATTGGACTTGACGGCATGGGCGCTTCTACCGTGGTTGCCTTGCAAGCGGTGGGTGGCGCTGCCGGCAACATGATCAGCGTGCATAACGTTGTGGCGGCGTGTGCGGTGGTTGGCATGGTCAATAAAGAAGGTTTAATCATTCGCAAAACCTTGATTGCCATGACTTATTATGCCATTCAAGCAGGACTGATTGGTATGGCGATGGTCTTTACCCCCGTTTGGTGGGTGGCGGCAGGCATTTGGCCCATACTGTTCTTTGGGACAATGACTGTACTTAGCAAAGACAAAAAAGTCGCCGCTTCAGCAGTTTAATCGCAAAACTGACAATGTGTCAAAGGTCAAAAGTTTTTGGCACATTGTTTTTATTAAACAATCAAAGATACTGTGGCGATTTTGTATCCAATAAGTAGCATTTGTTTGCAAACACGCTACTTTTAGCAAAAACCATGTAAAATAGCTTCATTCTTAGGTATCTTTTAAGGTAATCTTATGACCGATCTTAGCAAAATCACAGAAATTGAAGATTTACGCCGTATTGCCGAGTGTAAAGTACCCCGTATGTTTTATGACTATGTGGATTCAGGCTCATGGACACAAACCACCTATCGCAACAACGAAACTGATTTTGACCGTATCAAACTGCGTCAG
>JBHAZZ010000008.1:0-3328 GCA_041781275.1 Moraxella sp. | reverse complement strand
CCGACCACTCGCACCGTTTTGCCCGACAAATCCACATCGCCCATGTCCAAAGACACAAGCTCCGACAGTCGCAGCCCACTGCTGTACAAAAGCTCAAACATCGCCCTATCTCTAAGCCACAGTTTGGCTGCTTTTTTGTCGGCAGGAAAGGGCTGATCCAACAGTTTTGTCATCAGCTGTTCATCGCTGATACTCGGCAAAGGTCTGGGCTGCCCTTTTAGGCGGTAGCCTTTGGCGGGGTTATGTGTGGCAAGTCCTGACAAAATGGCAAATTGATAAAATTTACTGATGGCAGACAGTTCTTGTTTGACGCTGGCGACTTTCATTTGTCCAAGTTCCAAACGGCTACTTAAAAAATACGCCAACTTTTTTTTGCTGACCGCTTGCCAATTACCCAAAAGCTCCTTATCTAAGCTGACAAATTCACCAAAACGACAAACGGCGCTTTGGTATGCCAAACAGGTGTGCGACGAATAATTTTGCTGTCTTAAACTGGCAAGCCACTCCTGAATGTGCGTAAGCATTGTCGGGTCAATGTCAAACGCTTGTGGCTCTTTGGGCGGCTCTTGTAAGGCGGTAATGGGGGTATCAAGAAGTTTGGCTAAACGCATAATAACTTACAAAACAACTACTTTGACAAATCAAGTATAATAACAGTTTTTATCAGCAAAAATCTTTATGTTTATTAAAATTTTAAAATATTTGCTTATCATCAGTGTGCTTTTGGTGCTTGGCGTGGCAGGATTCATCAAATTATCGCCCGTATTTGGCGGTCATGCCGATAGCGTAACTTTAGCCCACATGGCAAAAATGAAAACTTTCAATAATGGCAAATTTGAAAACCTAGAACCCATCGTGGTGGACGGCTCGGGCGCTGGCGTTGCCGAAGAAGACAGATTGGGTATTGGCGATTTTTTGGTCAATATTTTTAATCCTGCCGATGGCAAACACCCCACAGAGCCACTGCCTACCTTGCCCCTAAAAGACAATATCCCCAAAGAAAACAACAGCGTTACATGGCTTGGGCATTCTAGCGTGCTGTTTAAGATGGGCGACAAACTGCTTTTGACCGATCCTGTGTTTTATCGGGTGTCGCCCATACCACTTGGCGGATCGCCTTATGCCATGACCCACCCACCAAAAACCCAAGACTTACCACCCATTGATGTAGTCATCATCTCCCACGACCATTATGACCATTTGGACATGAAAGCCATCAAAGAAATTCATGAACGTGTCGGCAAATTTTTTGTGCCATTGGGAGTAAAAGCGCATTTGTTACAGTGGGGCGTGCCTGATGACAAAATCCAAGAATTTGCATGGCACGACAGCCAAACTTTGGACGGTTTGACGCTGCATTTTGTGCCGTCTCGCCATTATGGTGGTCGCAGTTTTGACACCAAAAATACCACGCTTTGGGGCGGCTGGATAGTTAAATCTGGCGATTTTTCCTTGTATTATACGGGCGATGGCGGTTATGGCAAACACTTTTTGGACATCGGCAAACAATACGCCCCCGAAGGTGGCTTTGATTTGATGTTGGCGGAAAGTGGGGCATATAACGTCAATTGGGCTGATGTACATATGTTTCCCGAGCAGTCAGTGCAAGCGGTCAAAGACGCTCATGCCAAAGTCGCCATACCCATACATTGGGGCAAATATGACCTTGCTTACCACAAATGGAGTGAACCTGCCGAACGTTTTTATGCCAAAGCCACCGCCGAAAATGTACAAATTTTAACCCCACAAATCGGACAAAATATACGCATTGGCGACACAACCACTCCTTGGTGGGAAACGGTCAAATAACACGGCAGGAATTTTTATGTTTTTGGACATCACTCGCTATTCGTGGCAAAGTTACAAAAAAGAACTGCTTGCCTTAGTTACCCTTGCCTTGCCCATGCTGTTATCACAAATCGCTCAAGTGGGCGCAGGTTTTGCCGATACGGTGATGGCGGGACAAGTCAGCCCTGCGGATTTGTCGGCGGTGGGATTGGGCAGCAGTTTGCTCATCACGGTTTACATCACTTTGATGGGGGTCATGACCGCCCTAAATCCTTTGATTGCCCAAGCCTATGGCAAAGGCAGCCGCAGTAGCAGCCCCCAAGACAAAACCGACATTGGTAAACTCGGTCGGCAAGGACTGTGGTATGGCGCAGTGCTTGGGGTGCTGGGTACGTTTGTGATTTGGGGCGCAAGCATGGCGTTTGACGGCTATGGTAATCTGGACAGCAAAACCCTTGCAATCACCAAGCTGTATTTATGGTTTGCAGGGTTTGCCATGCCTGCGATGATGATTCATAGGGCGCTACACGCTTATGCTTCTAGCCTTGGTAAACCCAAAGTCATCATGATAGTAAGCTGGCTGTGTTTGGCGGTCAATGTTGGGTTAAATTGGGTGTTTATTTACGGCAAATTTGGTATGCCCAAACTGGACGGTGCAGGCTGTGGACTGGCGACAGCTCTGGCATTTTGGGTCAATGCTGGGGTGCTTGGGCTGTATATCGCCAAAGATCGTTATTTTACTGAATTTGGGCTGTTTGACCGCTTTGAGCTGCCCGACCCCAAACAGCTTTGGGCGTTTACCAAGCTTGGCGTTCCCATTGGGCTGTCGTTTTTTATTGAAGTCAGTTTGTTTACTTGCATCATCTTTTTGGTGGCAAAATTAGATGGCGACACCACCACACTCATCGCCGCCCAACAAATCGTCATCAGTCTAACCAGTCTGATTTTTATGTTACCGCAAAGTATGGGCATCGCCTGTACGGTACAAGTAGGCTTTAATCTGGGCAAAAATAACCCCCACAAAGCCCGTTATGTCTGTGGTGTGGCACTGCTTAGCGGCATGGTGGTCTCACTGGTTACTGCCAGTATTTTGGTCGTGTTTCGCCAAGAGTTGGGGGCGGTCTATACCGATGACAGCGCTGTCATTGCTGTGGCAAGTGGACTTTTGCTGTTTGCGGCGGCTTTTCAGCTTGTGGACGCTGTGCAATGTATTGCCAGTTACGCCCTTCGTGGCTATAAATTAACCAAAATACCCATGTTGATTCATGCGGTGGCATTTTGGGGCTGTGGATTGCTCCCCGGTTATGCCTTGGCGTTTTGGGGCGACATGGGTATTTATGGGTTTTGGTTGGCTTTGGTCATGTCTTTGTCGGTGGCGGCGGTATTTTTGCTTTGGTATTTACAAAAACACAGTCAACACTTTATCAAACAAGGCAAACGTCAGTCATAAACTCACCAAAACTCATCACAATGCCATCTCATCTATACAAAATCCCAAGCCAAATTGCAAGAAAATATTGTCAAGTTGAGTTGGGCTTTT
>JBHAZZ010000007.1:0-10567 GCA_041781275.1 Moraxella sp. | reverse complement strand
ATGAGCCGTTTGGGGCGTTGGACGCCAAAGTGCGTAAAGAGCTTAGAACATCGCTAAAAAATATCCAAAAAGAAATCGGCATTACCAGTATCATGGTAACGCACGACCAAGAAGAAGCGGCGGCGGTGTCTGACAAAATCGCGGTGATGAATCATGGGACGGTGGAGCAGATTGGGACGCCCAGCGAACTGTTTGTGCGCCCAAGCAGTGATTTTGTGGTGGATTTTTTGGGGCTATGACTTGGTCTACAACCCAGACTACAACTGTAACTTAGTCAAATTTAGGTCAAATCTGCCTTTTCAATCGCCAAAAG
The DNA here is from genome assembly GCA_041781275.1 of Moraxella sp. Lineage (GTDB taxonomy): Bacteria > Pseudomonadota > Gammaproteobacteria > Pseudomonadales > Moraxellaceae > Moraxella. The sequence continues at coordinate 10,254 of JBHAZZ010000007.1, read as the reverse complement.
CACCTTTTTGATCTCTATGCCACCTGTATAGCCACCCAGACCGCCATCAGACGCAATCACCCGATGACACGGCACGATCAGCGAAATGGGGTTTTTGCCGTTGGCGTTGGCACAAGCACGAAAGGCGGTGGGTTTGCCGATGTTTTTGGCAAGGGTGGCATAACTGATGGTTTGTCCATAAGGGATATCCAGTAAAGCCTGCCAAACTTGCTGCTGAAAAGGCGTGCCATGCGACAAATCCAGTGGTATGTCAAACCTTTGTCTGTTGCCTTGGAAATATTCATCCAATTCTTTGATTACCTGTAGGGCAAGTTTTTGGTCGTCATCTGCACCATCTAATTGAGCCTGCTTAAGCAAACGTGCCTGAGCGCCCAATTTCTCAAACATTTTGGCGGTTTTATCGTTATACCAATCTAGCAATAACAGCTTACCATCTTTGACGGTCAAACTTATCATTGGCAAGTTGTTTGGCGGATAATAAGTGGTGCTGATCATATTTTTATTCGTCTTTTTCTAACAGGGCATCTACAAACTCTTTGGGATCGAAGGCTTGTAAATCATCAATGCCTTCGCCCACGCCAATATAACGAATGGGAATGTTGGTGTTTTGGGCGACATTAAACACCACGCCACCTTTGGCTGTGCCGTCTAATTTGGTGATTGAAATGCCCGATAATGGCGTGGCTTCAGAAAATATTTGCACTTGATTGATGGCGTTTTGACCTGTGCCAGCGTCCAGTACAATCATGCACTCATGTGGGGCGCTTTCGTCCGCTTTTTTCATGACTCGCACGACTTTTTCCAACTCGTTCATCAGGTAAGTTTTGTTTTGTAGTCGTCCTGCAGTGTCAGCAATCAACACATCAATGCCCTTTGCTTTGGCTGACTGCATGGCATCAAAAATCACCGACGCACTGTCAGCGCCATTGCCTTGTGCCACCACAGGAATGTTGTTACGCTCACCCCAAATTTGTAGCTGTTCGGTGGCGGCGGCACGAAAGGTATCGCCAGCGGCAAGCATGACTGATTTACCTTCACGTTGCAAGCGTTTGGCAAGTTTGCCGATGGTGGTGGTTTTGCCCACGCCATTGACTCCCACCATCAAAATGACAAACGGTTTTTTACTGGTATCAATCACAAGCGGGGCAACTTTGGGCGCTAAAATTTCCACCAATTCTTTTTTGAGTGCTTTATATAAAGAGTGCGAATAAATCAAATCGCCCCGTGCGGTCTGCTCGGTCAAGCTTTTGATGATACGATTGGTGGCGTCCACACCAATATCAGCTACCAGTAGCTGATCTTCTACTTCTTCCAAAAGTTCATCATCAATTTCTTTGCCACCAACCAGCACATTCATCAAACCTTCGGACAAATTTTTACTGGACTTAGACAGCCCCGCTTTCATACGGGCAAACCAACCACCTTGTTCTTTTTCGCTCATAAAACACCTTTAAATTCATTAAATTTGCCTATTTTAGCACGCTTGTTGCGATTTTGTCTTATAATGGCAATTTTTATTGTTTTGTCTGATTGCCCCAAAAACCTTGATTTCATTTAAATTCAATGTATTTAAATTCAATTTAACCGTTGATACAGGCAAAACACCGCCCCCGATAACCCACAAACAGCCAAAACTAAGGAAACCATCAATGCGATTTTTTGTAGATTGCCCTTTGACTGTCGGACAAGAGATTATCCTGCCTGATGGCGTTTATCATCATTGGACTAAGGTACTGCGAGCGGCAGTTGGCGATGTGGCAACACTGTTTAATGGACAAGGGGGCGAATATACCGCCACGCTGACCCACATCAACAAAAAACACGCCCACGCACACATCACAGATTTTAGCCCCCAAAATCGCACCAATACCTACCACATCACCCTTGCTCAAGCCATCAGCAAAGGCGAACGCATGGATTATACCATTCAAAAAGCGTGCGAATTGGGCGCAAATGCCATACAGCTCATCACCACAGAGCGCTCCGAAAGACTGCGCTACGAACGAGACAATAAAAAACTGACCCATTGGCAAGGTGTTGCCGTCAGCGCTTGTGAGCAGTGCGGACTAAACATCGTCCCCAAAATTCTACCGCCCATCAGCCTTGATGAGTACGTCGCCCAATGTCAAGACGACCTAAAACTTGTCATGGCGCTGTCGTCTGACACCCACGCTTACACCCCAAAAACCCCTTTGCCCTTATGCATTGCCATCTTGGTGGGGTCTGAAGGCGGACTGTCTGCTGCCGAAATAGACATCGCTCACCAACACGGATTTTTGTCTTGGACACTGGGTCAGCGAGTACTGCGCACCGAGACGGCAGGGGTGGTGGCGATGTCGGCGCTGATGGTACTTCATGAACTTGGCTTGAACAATAACCCATCATCATGACACCTTGCCATCATGACAGCCAAAACCCTAACCCTTAAAAAAAATGACTGCTCAGTCCACAAAACTTCTTTGCACTCTTATCATAAATTTCTTACAGTGTGCAACAATACACCAAACAAGCTCATAAGGACATATCATGACGCTACATTATACTGCCCCACTTGATGAAATGCGTTTTACCCTAAACGAAGTGTTTGACGCTCCAAAGCTTTGGGCAAGTCTTCCCCAGTTGCAGCACGTTGATATTGATACGGTGGACATGATACTGTCTGAAATGGCACGCTTTAGTCAAGAAGTCTTGTTGCCACTTAATCAATCAGGCGACAGCGAAGGGGCAACCTTCCAAGACGGCAAAGTTACCACCCCAAAAGGCTACAAACAAGCCTTTGAAGCGTACGCACAAGCAGGTTGGATTGGTCTGGGGGGCGACACTGCATTTGGTGGTATGGGTATGCCAAAAATGGTTACCATGCTGACCGAAGAAATGCTGTTTGCGGTCAATCAGTCCTTTGCGCTATATCCCAATCTGACCATCGGAGCAAGCCTTAGCCTACTTGCCACAGGCAGCGATGAACAAAAACGCACCTTTTTGGAAAACTTCTACACAGGCAAATGGGCAGGAACGATGTGTCTGACCGAAGCTCACGCAGGTACAGATCTAGGTATCATCAAAACCCGTGCCACGCCCAACGCCGATGGTACTTATGCCATTACAGGCACCAAGATTTTTATCACAGGGGGCGAACACGATCTGACCGAAAACATCGTGCATTTGGTGCTTGCCAAAACCCCCAACGCCCCACAAGGCTCCAAAGGCATTTCGCTGTTTATCGTGCCTAAATTTTTGGTCAATGCTGATGGCTCACTGGGCAAACGTAACGGCGTGTCGGCAGGATCTATTGAACACAAAATGGGCATTAAAGCGTCCGCCACCTGCGTGATGAACTTTGACGGTGCTGTTGGGTTTATGGTTGGCGCTGAAAATACAGGGCTTGCCGCCATGTTTGTGATGATGAACTATGAACGGGTAACGATGGGCTTACAAGGTTTGGGAGCGTCCACGTTGGCTTACCAAAACGCCAGTCGTTATGCCAAAGAACGCTTGCAAGGTCGCTGTGAAGCAGGTATCAAAAACCCAAACAGACACGCCGATCCCATCATCGGTTTTGGCGACATTCGCCGTATGCTTCTAAACGCCAAAGCCAACAGCGTGGCATCTCGCACCTTTGCCATGTATGTTGCCAAACATTTGGATCTTGCCAAATTTAGCGACGATGACAACACACAAAAATGCGCCAATGCCAAAGTCGCCCTTTTAACCCCTGTTTGTAAAGCATTTTTGACCGATAAAGCCTTTGAAGCGGTGATAGATTGCCAACAAGTATTTGGCGGACATGGTTATATCAAAGAATGGGGCATGGAGCAAATCGTTCGTGATACTCGCATTAGCCAAATCTATGAAGGCACCAACGGCATTCAAGCCCTTGATTTGCTCGGACGCAAAGTGGTCAAAGACGGCGGATCTGCTTTATTTGCCTTGCTTGATGAAATTGATGACGTGTGCCAAAATTGCCCAGATCACCCCATCAAACACGCCACCTTACAAATAAACGCAGACATTCGTACACTGACCCAAGCCCTACTTGAACAAAGCAAAACAGACGTTTATGCCATTAACAGCAGCTGCGTGGACTACCTACACGCCGTGGGTTATTTGTGTTATGCGTATATGTATGTACTTATTGTACAAGCCTGCATGGGCAAAGACAGCCAATTTCATAAAGAACGCATACAGCTTGCAGAGTTTTTTGTGGCAAGAATTTTACCGAAATCACAAGCCCACATCGCCCTTGCCAAAGCTGGTTCACAGACACTGATGGCGTTTGATGACGAGTTTTTTGGCTAACCGTCCAAACACCCCATGCCGCAAAAACCATTGCTTTTGATTGACAAAGCTTTGGTTTTTTCTTAAATTTGACAAACCAACATAGGTAGATACCAAAACGGAATAACAACCTTTATTTTGCTTGACCGAATCTGTGATAAAATGTAACATTTTTTAATTTCTTGACTTGCGGGAATCCTAAAAACCATGGTAGATCAACGCACTGATTTAAAACATATTTTGCAACACATTACCGCCTTAAGCCATCTGCCAGAACCCCAGTCCCTAAAACGCCTGATTGACGCACTGCGGGTCAGCGATAACGACGAAACACTCATCAATGACAAAATCAGCGAACTGATACACCTTCTAAGAATTCACCCCGATTATGGTCGGGGACTTGCTGTGTTTATCCTGCACCTACTTGATAAATACAAACAAATGCTGCTTTATACCGATACAGGCATTGCGTCCGATGACGGTTTTTCCAGCAGTGTGCGCCGCCTTATCGGTCATCGTTTTTTGCCACTACTGCCCGAAGATGATTCGGTGGTGGAACTTGTGCATTATTTGTTTGACAAGCCCGACGATGAAGAATGGTTACGCCTGATAAGTAGCGACAACTGGGACGATTTGATTGATTTGATTGAAGTAGACGGCAAGGATTGCCCGTATGTGGCGGTCAGTAAAAACGGCATTTTAAATGCCTTGGTGGTGCTTTCTTATCGCATTAGTGGGATTGGCTTGCACCCCGAAATGATGAAAAGCTACCCACCCATGATCATCTCAGCGGTGTTTGCCGCCCAAAACCAAGAAACCGTCAAATTTGTAGAACGCTACAGAAAAGCACACGAACTTGACTACATGACCGACATCATGCCCGAAGTAGAAACCGACAAAGAACCACTGGTGGTCATGTTACAGCAGTGTCAAGACATTGTGAATAACATTCGCAAACGGGTCTACAAAACGGGCATTTCCATTCGCATGACCAATATGCTACTGCGTTTGGAGCAAAGCATTCATCGCATGGAGCTGTTGCTTGAGCTTTTATCCAACAGCAACAAAAACCGTGATAAAGCTTTGACCGAGATGTTATTTACCATCATTCATACCGCCAACACACGCTATAGCCTACAGTCATTAATCCAAAACAACACCAAGCTTTTATCCCGAAAAATCACCGAAACCGCCAGCCGAGTGGGCGAACACTACATCAGCACCGACAAATCAGGCTACCAAAAAATGTACAAACGGGCAGCGCTTGGGGGGTTATTTATCGGTTGTATGGCAACCATGAAAACGCTTGCCTATGAGTTACAAGTGGCGCTGATTGGGCGTGCGTTTATCAATAGCATGATTTATGGACTGGGTTTTGCCACCATTCATATTGTGGGGGGGACGGTCGCCACCAAACAGCCCGCCATGACCGCCGCTGCCCTTGCTTCCACCATTTCGGACGCTACCAATAACGGTACGCCCACCAACAGCATCAAAAAAAATAAACAGCTCAATAACTTAGCAGAATTGGTCGTGGACATTTTGCGCACCCAATTCATCGCCATTTTGGGCAATATGTCGGTGGCAATGCCGGTGGCGTTTATCGTGGCTTATGCGTGGGGAATGTACAAAGGCGCACCGATGATCGACAGCAAAATGGCAGCGCACCTGTTGCACGACTTAGATCCTTTGCGGTCATTGTCGCTGATTCATGCAGGGATTGCAGGGGTGTATTTGTTTTTGTCGGGGCTTATCTCGGGGTATTATGACAACCTTGCCACCCACAATCAAATCGCCGAACGCCTAAAAAACCACTTCCTACTCAAAGCCCTACTTTCCAAAGATTGGCTCAATAAATTTGCCAACTTTACCGAAGCCAACCTTGGTGCCATCATGGGTAACTTTATTTTTGGGTGCTTTTTGGGAAGTACGGCAACCATCGGCTATATTTTGGGTTTGCCGTTAGACATTCGCCACATTGCCTTTGCCAGTGCCAACTTAGTGCACGGGCTTTATTTTTTATCGCCTTATGATCTGACCGTAGGTTTGGCGCTGTATTCTTTGCTTGGAGTGTTACTGATTGGTGCAGTCAACCTTATCGTCAGCTTTTCTTTGTCATTGATTGTGGCACTTAGAGCCCGAGAAGTGCGCTTTAGTCAAAGCCAAGAGCTTTTAGGGTTGATTTTTAAACATTTACTCACCCACCCCCTAAACTTCATTATCCCACGTTCGCAGTCGGTCAAATACGAAACTTTGGACACCGATGGGCGCATTATTTTTGATGACAACAACATCAAAGAAACCGCCATACCCCACCAATATGTGGTGCGCCGCTTAAGCAAAAGGGACAATCCAGAAGCGTTTATGGCAATCAAAAAGGACTTCAGTCAAGAGCAGTTTACCCCCATTGACACACCAACTGCCCCAAACGACACTGAAAAACCAAGCAGCCCCAACGAACACAGCCCCCAAACGCCACCACCCAAACCAGACCAACCCCCAAAGCCACCAAAATAATTGCCAAAAAGCTTGATCGGTTCAGACAAACAATGTACACTAAGGAGACAATCGTGGTTACTTGTAAGGTAATGTTATGAAAAAATTGGTATTATCCGCTTTGGCTTGTGTGCTACTGACTGCTCCGGCTTACGCCAGCAAAACCATTCCCATCACTTTTGCCAAAGGTAGCTACTGTGGCAACTATTCAGGGGCGGTCTCCACACAAGAACCTACCCGCTTTACACTCGCCGTCAAAAAAGGACAAAACGTTGATATCAGCGTCAATGGTGGCAATTTAGAATACATCACCAGTCCACGGGGCAAATCCATCTTTTTCCACGGCAGCGATGGCGAATATCATTTTAAAAGTAGCCAAAAAGGCACTTACAAATTCCACGTTACATCTACTGACGGTTATGCCGATGTCAGTTTTTGTGTCAGCTAAGTGATTGGTATGACCGCTTAATTAGATGGTTTGCTTTAAATTCAAACAGCCAAAAAAGAAGGGGCAATGTGCGTTGTCCCTTTTTTATTTGCTGATATTTGAATGACAAAGCGATTATGTTAAAATGCTTCTTATTTGTTTTAACGGATTTTTATGAACGAAAACACACCCTTGAACAAAGTTCGTGCTGACAAATGGCTATGGGCAGCACGATTTTTTCGCACCCGCACTCTCGCCAAAGAAGCCATAGAAAGCGGCAAAGTACAAATGAACGGACAAAAAATCAAAACCAGTAAAGAACTGTCGGTGGGCGACGCCCTAAGCATACGCCAAGGTCATGCCACTTTAAGCGAACAAAAAATCATCGTCATCACCGCCCTGTCCGAAAATCGGGGCAATGCCACCATCGCCAGCACCCTATACCAAGAAACCCCCGAAAGTAAAGAAACTCGGGAATTTTTTGCCGAACAAAGAAAACTACAAAACCTTGCCCGACCCGACAGCAAACCCGACAAAAAACAGCGTCGCAGTCTCAATAAACTCAAACAAGCGTGGTAATATGCCCATCATCAATCCCCCAAAATCCGTTTTATTGGTCTGTCTTGGTAACATTTGTCGCAGTCCTTCCGCCGAAGCGGTACTTCGCCAAAAAGCGTCCGCCCAAGGGCTTGATGTCGTGTTTGACAGCGCAGGCACCGCCAATTATCACACCGGCAGCCCACCCGACAAACGAGCCATACAAGTCGGTCAAAAACTGGGTTATGAGTTAAGTCATCTTAGAGCCAGACAAGTTGCCCTTGATGATTTTTATCGTTTTGATGTCATTTTTGCCATGGACAAAAACAACCTACAAGATTTGCAAAAATTACAAAAAACAGCAGCCACCCAACAGCCGACCGCCCCACTTGCCATATTATCGCTGTTTGATAACTTTGATGACAAAGCAGTTGCCGATCCTTATTATGGTAAGTTATCTGACTTTGAACAAATGTATCACCACTTACAAAGTGTTGCCGACCGCCTTATTTACGCTTGGACAAAAGAGCCTAACACATGACCCAAACCGCCATCACCCCTTTATTTGACCATGATTTGTCAAAAAGCAATACCATGTCTCTACAATGCACTGCCGATGTCGCCATACCCATTGATGACATCACGCAGATTTCGCCCGCCATTGCCTTTGCCCAAGAAAAAAACTTACCCCTGTTGGTGCTGTCAGGGGGTAGCAACGTGTTATTGCCTAAACGACTTCATGCGGTGGTATTGCTGCCCAAAATCATGGGCATCACTGTCGTACAAGAAAATGATGACGACGTGCTCATCAGTGTGGGTGCAGGCGAAAACTGGCACGAATTTATCCAAACTTGTCTGTCTAAAGGCTGGTATGGCTTGGAAAATTTGGCGCTCATTCCAGGTTTGGTCGGAGCGTGCCCTGTACAAAACATCGGAGCGTATGGGGTTCAGGTGTCCGACGTTTTGCACTTGCTCGTTGCCACTGACCTAAAAACAGGCGACACACACACCTTTGACAATCACGCCTGCCAATTTGCTTACCGAGACAGTTTTTTTAAGCAAAATCCCAACCGTTATTTGATAAGCCAAGTTGTTTTTAAATTACACAAAAACGCCCAATCGCTCAAAAATGATTATGGCGATCTTGCCGATGTCAGCCAACAATTCGCCAAAAACCAAGGTCGCACCAGCGTTACCCCCCAAGACGTTTTTCATGCAGTGGTGCACATTCGCCAAAGCAAATTGCCTAATCCCGATGAACTTGCCAACTGTGGCTCATTTTTTCAAAATCCCGTCATTGACCAAGAAAAATTCCACGCCCTAAAACTTAGCTATCCTGATTTACCCAGTTATGCCGCACCAAACGGTCAAGTCAAAATCCCCGCAGGTTGGCTGATTGATCAAGCAGGACTAAAAGGCAAAGGCGTGTTTCCCATCTTGACCCACGCCAAACAAGCGTTGGTACTTACCAATCACCAAAGATTGACCGCCACCCAAGCCGACATCAAAACCGCTCAAGACTTCATCACCCAAACGGTTTATGATAAATTTGGGGTGTCGTTGGTGCGTGAACCTGTATGGATAACCACCACAGGAAACATTGATGACTAAACCAAAACCGTCCTTTGGCAAACGTTTGCTGCGCTGGATAAAATGGGGGTTTATCACAACTGTGATTGTTTGTGCACTGCCCTTTACGCCTTTGTTTTCTGCCATAGGAGCGGGGGCGTTGTTTTTATTTTCAGTCATCACCTTGCCAAGCTCTGACATCACAGACACCAATCCACCGCAAAACATCATTGTGCTGGGGGGCGGTTTAACCAAAAACACCAATCAAGACATCATACTCAACCACTACAGCCAAAGTCGTGCCAGTCATGCCACTGTCTTTTATGAAACGCACCCTTTGCCCATCATCACCAGTGGCGCAGAATCGCCGTGGCTACAAGAGTATATCTCCGCCGAGTTGCCTGATGTTTTTTTGTTAAGCGACAATGCCAGCATGAACACTTGTGAAAATGCCATCTTTACCGCCAAACTTTTGGACTACCACGAATTGCCCAAAACCGCCTATTTGATCACCGACAGATACCACATGGCACGAGCAAGACGACAGTTTGCCAAAGCAGGCATTGCCACACTGCCTGAAGTCGCCCCCATGGTCATCAAAACCAGCTGGCTATCACCCAAAGATAACTTGGTGCACAGTCGGCGTACCGTTTATGAATTGGGGGCATTGGCTCGTGATATTTTTCGCCCACAAAGCGATTGTAGAAATAGCGATGCCATCAGCATAGAAGAAATCAGCACCCCAAGGCGCAAGGCAAAAATCTTTAGCCATCTATGATTTCTTTATCAAGCTTTTAAATTGACCCAAAAAACACTTGCATTTCACCAAAAACGGTATATAATACACGCCAACGGAAGCTTGGCAGAGCGGTTGAATGCACCGGTCTTGAAAACCGGCGTGGGTTTGTAGCCCATCGAGAGTTCGAATCTCTCAGCTTCCGCCATTTTTT
>JBHAZZ010000006.1:0-22387 GCA_041781275.1 Moraxella sp. | reverse complement strand
TTTTGTCATGCCACGCCCGACCACGACAAACCCATGAGCGAGCAAACAGCAGAAACGTGGCGATGGCGACATTTACAAGACTTACCCCATCGGCACATTTCTGGCAAAACCATCGTCTGCGGACACACCCCACAGCCAGATGGCGATGTGTACTGTATGGACGGGCTGATTTGTTTGGATACTTATGCGTTTGGTGGCGGAAAATTGACAGCGCTTGATGTCCTGTCAGGCACGCTTTGGCAGACGGATGTGGATTTGCAAGTGGCACAAAGCCATCTGTCAATGTGGGGCGTTGGTTAATGTGGTACAATAATAGGGCGTGGGGCGTTTATCGTTAGCAATTTGATTTTAAAATCAGCTTTATCAGCTAAGCTTGCCCCAAATGATTAAACCTTAATTTTACCCAAAGAGTGCTGTTATGACCGAAGTTTTTAATCCCAAAGCCAACCTTGTGTTTTGTCGTAAATACCAAGAAAATTTACCAAAATTACCCAATCCGCCTTTTCCCAATGCCAAAGGTCAAGAAATCCAAAACAGCGTTTCTGCCAAAGCGTGGGGCGAATGGCTAGAACTGCAAACCATGCTCATCAATGAAAAACACCTAAGTATGGTGGACAAAGAAGCCAAAAAATACCTAAACGAGCAGCGAGAGCTGTTTTTGGATAATGGCGACTACGAACGCCCCGCAGGGTATAAACCCAAAGAGACGGCTTTGGACTGATTTTGATGAATCTGGCTGCTTTATCTGCGCTGTCCTTTGGTATGTCTATGGACGCTTTTGCCGCTGCCGTGGTGCGTGGCTCAAGCGATAAAAACATTGCCCCACAAGGATTACAGCGACTTTTTCAAGCCCTAAAAATCGGCTTGGTGTTTGGCGTGGTTGAAACTCTGACACCGATTTTTGGTTATTTTGTTGGCGTACTGGCACATAATGTGGTGCAAGATTATGACCACTGGGTTAGCTTTATTTTGCTGTCGGGGCTTGGGCTGCATTTGATTTATGAAAACTTTGCTCAAGCAGATGACGACCCCAAAGGCGCTAACGTGTCCTTTGCCAAAACGCTTTTAACCGCCTTTGCCACCAGCATTGATGCGATGATCGTGGGGGTCAGTTTGGCGTTTTTGGGGGTAAATATTTGGCTTGCTGCCTTGATGATTGGTATATTTAGCACTTTGATGGCGACTTTGGGCGTGTATTTGGGGGCAAAATTGGGCGAAAAATTTAGCCAATACGCAGGCGTGGCAGGTGGTGTGGTGCTGATACTGATTGGACTGTTTATTTTGTTAAGCCATTTGCAGATTTTATAAAGTATGCCTTGGAAAATAAAAAATCGGACATCATGCCCGATTTTTTGTTTGTTAATTTAGCCCTTATACGCATATTTGGGATCGGCAGCGGCAGTAAACAGCACGTCCGTTGATGAGTTTAGGGCAGTTTCGGCAGAGTCTTGCACCACGCCAATGATAAAGCCGATGGCGACCACTTGCATGGCAACTTCGTTGGGAATGTTAAATAAACTACATGCCAAAGGAATGAGTAGTAGCGAGCCACCTGCCACGCCTGACGCACCACAAGCAGACAATGCACCTACCACCGCCAAAAGTAGCGCCGAACCAAAACTGACTTCAATGCCAAGCGTATGAGCCGCTGCCAGTGTCAGGACGTTGATGGTGATGGCAGCGCCTGCCATGTTGATGGTTGCCCCAAGGGGAATGCTGACCGAATAGGTGTCTTTGTTTAGTCCCAGTTTGTGCGCAAGGTTCATGTTCACAGGAATGTTGGCGGCAGATGAACGGGTAAAAAACGCCGTAACGCCCGATTCACGCAAGCATTGAAACACCAACGGATAAGGGTTTTTGCGTGTCATAAAAAAGACAATGATGGGGTTGGCGACCAGTGCAATAAACAGCATAGAACCAACCAAAACGGCAAGCAAGCGACCGTAGCTAATCAGTGCGTCAAAGCCTGTTTCGGCAAAGGTGCTGGCAACCAAACCCAAAATACCAAACGGCGCAATGGCGATGATCCATTTGACCACGCTGGTGATGGCTTGCGACAGATCGCTGACCACTTGACGGGTGGTGTCGGTGGTATGACGCAGTGCCAAACCGATTAAAATTGCCCATGTCAAAATGCCCATATAATTGGCGTTGGCGATGGCGTGAATGGGGTTGGCGACCAGATTCATCAATAAGTTGGTCAAAACTTCTTTTAAACTGGCAGGGGCGCTTTGTTCAGCAATGCTTTGGGCGTTTAGACCGACCAGTTCAGTAGGAAAAACAAAGCTTGCCATCACCGCCGTCAGTGCCGCCGCAAATGTACCAAAAAGATACAAAATCAAAACGGGTTTGATATAGACTTGACTGCCCCCACCCGTTTGATAGCCTGTTACTGCCGACATCACCAAAATAAACACCAAAACAGGTGCAACCGCTTTTAAAGCGCCCACAAACAGCGATCCCAAAAGCCCAAGACTGACACCAAAGCTCGGCACAATCGCACCAATCAGTACACCCAAAATCATGGCAAGTACAATCATTGGCACTACGCCGGCTTTTAGGTAAGCGTTAATCAAACCACGCATAGTATGTTCCAAAAGTTTATCAAAATAGACTATTTTAACACAATCTAGCAACAATACCCAACTGTCTGTATGTGCTAGATTGGCGGTAGCATAGCCCAAAACTTTATAGTACAAATTATTGATAATGGTTGATTTCTTTTGCTTTTATTTAACCCATGAGTTGTTGTTTTAAAAGCTTAATTTCGGAAAAATAAGCAACAAACCATCTTGCAATAAATACCCAAATGATTGGCGTAAAACACAAAATTATCAAAAATATTATTATAAAAATAATCTCATTTCTTTTTATTATGAGACAAATAGAACTGTTTTATTTAAAAAAGCGACCACAAATGTAATCGCTTTTTTGGTGGGTTTGGTACAAATATTAACTAACTTGTGATTTTAGGTAGCTCATCAGCATGGGAACAGGGCGACCTGATGCGCCTTTTTCTGCACCACTTAGCCACGCTGTGCCAGCAATATCAAGGTGTGCCCACGCTTGACCTTCTTTGATAAAACGCTGCAAGAAGCACGCCGCCGTTACCGAACCTGCTTCACGTCCGCCGATGTTTTGTACGTCAGCGATGGTGGATTTAAGCTGTGCGTCATAGCCGTCATCTAAAGGCAGTTGCCACACCAAGTCCCCAGACTGTTCGCCTGCTTGTTCTAGTGCATACAAAGTATCTTCATCGTTACTGTACAAGCCTGAACGCACTCCGCCCAGTGCAATCACGCATGCCCCTGTCAAAGTGGCAGCGTCAATGATGGTTTTGGCTTGGTAATTTTCTTGGACATAACACAAAGCATCGCATAGTACCAAACGACCTTCGGCATCGGTATTTAAAATTTCAACGCTCATGCCGTTCATGGCTTTGACGATGTCACCGGGGCGAGAAGCATGACCTGAAGGCATATTTTCGGCGCAAGCAAGTACCACCACGATGTCAAGGGGCAGCTGTGCTTGGCATACCGCCTTGATTGTGCCTAGCATGGCAGCAGCTCCGCCCATGTCAAATTTCATTTCGTCCATGCCGGCGGCAGGTTTTAAGGAAATGCCCCCCGTATCAAAGGTAATGCCTTTGCCAACAAGGGCGATGGGGTTGTCCAGTTTGGTTTTTTTGTTTTTGTTTTTGCCTGATTTGCCAAAGTATTCAATGACGATAAGCTGTCCTTCTTCGTCCGAGCCTTTAGATACCGCCAAAAAGCAGCCCATGCCCAATTTTGCCATGTCTTTTTCGCCAAGTACTTGGACGCTGACTTTATCGGCATGGTCTTTGCCAAGTTGTTTGGCAAGTTTGGCAAGGTGGCTAGGTGTACAGATGTTGGGCGCTTCGTTGGCGACATCACGGGTTAGGCTTTGACCGATAAAAGTGGCTTGGGCATGAGCCAAAGCGTCTGTGTAATCCATGTCGGGGGCGTTTGCAATGATGTCAATGCTGGCGATGGGGTCTTTGTCGTCTTTTTTGGATTTGTGGGCGTCAAAGCGATAACTGGCGTTTAATAACGCAAGCGCAAACTGTCCAAAATGCTTTTGGCAAATGGTATCGCCCCACAAAATCACCCCCGCTTTACTGGCTTTGAGCGCCCCATAAGTGCTTTTGGCGACCTTGGCGATGTTTGTGCCAAGTTTGTTTAAAGCGCCCACGCCCACCACGCTGATGACAGGTGCGCTGTCAGATAGGGCAAAATCGCTGACCGTTTCGCCAAGTCCGCCTTTAAAATGAGCGTTTTTGATTAAAGTTTTGGCACGCTCTAGATGTTGGCTGTCCAAATTGCCCAAAATGTTGCCATCTTTATCAGCAAAAAACACCAAATGTTTGGGCTTGGCGTTCTTTTTTTGGGCGTAGGTGCTGTGGGTGCTTAAAGTGGGTTTTAGGGGGGATTTTGCGGCCATAACTTTTCCTTATTATTACAAAAACGATTTAAGTAGTGTAGCACACTTATATGCTTTTCTAAATGGCTTTTGGGCGTGAAAGTGTAAAAATGGTAAACGCCGATTGACGTGCGATGATGGGCGAAATTACCGCTTATCTACTCAAAACTACCTTTTAAAATCACCATCATATCAAGGGCGGAAACTTCCAAAATCCATGTTAATTTTTGTTATAATAGTCAAAAATTTATCACACAATTTCACAAATTTTTACTTAGTTTAACCCCATACCAACAGTAGCTCGCCCATGATTTTACGCCGTTATATGAATTTGCAAGTCGCCACCACGACCGCCCTTGTGTTGGGGTTTTTGGTGGTTATGTTACTTGGTGGACGATTGATTCGCTACTTTGGTATTGCTGCCGAAGGGGGCTTAGATGTTGGCGTGCTGTTTACGCTGATTGGTTATAATTTGCCCTATTTTTTGGAATTGATTTTACCATTGTCATTTTTTATTGCTTTGATGTTGGTGCTTGGACGTATGTACAGCGATCACGAAATGGCGGTATTAAACGGTGGTGGTATCAGCCGTGGGGCGCTGTCTTACTTGCTTTTGCCTTTGGTGCTGTTGGTGTTTGCCATTCAGTGCTGGGTTACGATAGTGGGTAAGCCTTGGGGGGTGGCAAAGGCGACCAACATTTGGCAAGAACAATCGGTGATTGAGCTGTTTGACATGATACGTCCCAAAGAATTTGTCAGCAGTGGCGATTATCATCTGTATGTGGGCGAAGTGGGCAAAAATGGCGAATATCTCAAAGACGTCATCGTCATCAGCATGAATGGCAAAGGGCAAATGGTTGAACGTCCCGCCAAACAAAACTTAGAAGAAGGCGAAACAGTAGAGCAGTCGCCTACGCCTACCGACCTGCAAACCAAAATCCCCAAACAGCTCATCAGTGCAAAAGACGCCATTATTTTTGCCAAGTCAGCCACGCAGGTCAATAGCACGGACGGATCTATTGTGCTGGATTTGCACGAAGGGCGGCGTTATGAAATAGACACTTTGAGCAAAAAATACAGCCAAGTGGGTTTTGGGCGTTATCGCATTAGTCTTGCAGGGCGTAGTGATAAGCCAGCCCGTGCCATGAAAATTGAAGGGGTGGCGACCCGTGAGCTGTTTGACATCGCCCAAGGCAAAATCCCTTATCAGACCGCCGAAGGTAAGCCAAACAGCGTTATGGCGGAGATGGGTTATCGCTTTAGTTTGCCGTGGCTGATTGTGATTGCGGTCATGCTTGCTACCCCTTTAGCGACCGTACGACCAAGACAAGGGCGCTGGCTGAAATTGATACCTGCCATCTTTGTTTTTGTGGCGGCGGTGCTGATTTTGATTTCCTTAAAAGAAAGTATCGCCAAAGGCAAAATGAGCATTGTGGCTTATCCATTGGCGGTACTGGGTTTTATGGGTTTTGCTTTGTATTTGAATTATCATGAACGACTGATGACAAATTTCCGTCTAAATAAAAACACCACGGGGGCACAATAATGACAGCATGGATTTTACCCCGATATGTGATTCGTTCGGCGCTCTTGGCGATGGTGGGGGCGGTGCTTGGGCTTTGGCTGTTGCAAATGGTGTTTGCTTATTTGTCCGAAATGGAAAATTTGTCAGAAACTTATCGCCTAACGGATGCTTGGTGGTATATTTTTTATCGCTCGCCTTATTTTTTGGTGCAATTTATTCCCACAGGGGCACTGCTTGGAGTGGTGGTTGGACTGGGGCTGTTGGCGGGTAACTCTGAACTGGTGGTCATGCGAGCGGCAGGCATTGGGGTGTATCGCATTATTAGTTGGGCGATGCTACCTGCGTTTTTGTTTGTGCTGATTTCCTTATCCATCAACCAATTTGTGCTGCCTGCCAGTAACCAAAAGGCGGCTGCCATTGCAGGACATAAAGACGATGACAAACTCATTTCGGTCAATGGCTATTGGGTGGTAGAACAAAGCGATGACGGCACAAACATCGTTTATGTCAGTTATGCCGACAGCCAAGGCAAACTTGGACAAACCAAACGTTATCATTTGGACAGTAGCGCCAACTTAACGCACGCCCTAAGTGCCAACAGTGGTCATTATTTGCCCGACAAACAGCCCCAAAATGGACAATACGTTTGGCAATTACAAGACATCAATCAAGTAACCATCAGCGCCCAAGGCGTTACCCAAGACAGCCAAGACAAACAATACTTAAGCTTGCCTATCGCACCAAACGATGTGCATTTGTTGATTCGTGATGCTGAAGATTTGTCCTTGAGCGATTTGTACGCCCATAAACGCCTGATGAAAAGCCAAAACTTACGTTCGTTGCGCCATGAACTTGCCTTTTGGCAAAAACTGTTTTCGCCGTTTGCCGTGCTGTCTTTGGTGCTGGTGGCATCGTCATTTGTGTTTGGATCGCTGCGCTCTCAAGGGCTTGGGCTGCGGATTGTGATGGCGCTTTTGACAGGCTTGTTATTTAGTTATTTGACCGATTTGCTTGGTTTTGTGGCGCTGGCTTATCAGCTGTCGCCTGTGTTGATGTCGGCGCTACCCATTGCCATTAGTGCACTGGCGGGGATATGGTTACTTCAAAGACGGTAAAAAGTGTTAAAGGTGCTTGTTGTGGCTATGGTGATTAAATTCAAGATTTTAAAGAATTAAACAAAGATTTAAAAATCCATATTGAATATGGCTTTATAAGCATCAAGTCTTAGGAATAATTTTATGAATTTGGTTGAAACGTTACTCAATATCAAAAGTCCGTACAATAATTTCATTGAACGTCCCAAGCTCATACAGGGTTATACCCAAGATGAAATTAAGCAAATTGAACAAAAATATCATCTACCCATTCATGGTCAATTTAAAGAATTTTTGATGACAATGGGAAAATGCTCTGGCGGCATATTGCTTGGGGGTGAGATATATGTATATAGAGAAACTAAAAAGCATCATCATTTTTCCGATAAAGTTGCTCAGGAAATTCAAAATGACCCTGATTGCCAAGAATTTATTAAAAATATAGGTAATATTAATTTATCCGACAAAAAATTCTTTATCTTTGCAGGAATAAATGAAAATACCATCAAATATTTTATGTTTGCGACAGATGATAATGATATTATTTATGAATGGGATACTGATGAAGACACTGTGAGAGAATTTGGTACTTTGTTTGATTTTTTAAAATATTATCGTCAAATCATGGGTTCAGAAATCACTGGTCAAAACGATAAAGTATTCAACAGATTGACAACAGGTAAATTATTATAAGTCATTGCATCTAAATTCCACCATCTGTCAAAGTGTTAATTATTTTTAGAAGTTTAATTTAAAAGGGCATATCAATAATTTTTTTAGAATCAGTCAATTTTGGGCGATGTTTTAAAAATTTGAAATCATCAAATAAAAAGACAACTTAATAAATAAAAAGACAACTTACTCAAGGTAAATTGTCTTTTTTTTGTAGTGTGGTTTTGTTACTCTGTTTCTTTGCCTGTGGTTCTAAAAAACAGCGATTTTTCAAATTCGGGCAGGGCGGTTTTCATCAGGCTGCCCAAAAACATTTGTGGGTTACTGGGCTCAACGCCAATCAGGGCTTCACGTTCGGCAATGCGTTTTTTGGCTTGATTGAACGCTCCTTCAAAACTGCTGTGCTCTCTTAGGCTTTCGGCAAAAAACGCTCGCCCAAAATAACTTAAATCGCTGTCAGGATTACAACCAAAAGACGCTTTGTCGGCGGCAGAAGCGGTGATGATGGCGGTGGTGGGCGATGATAATTTTTCAATAAAAGTCCCTGAATAACAAGACGATACCACAATCACCCGCCAACGAATGCCCGAAGCGTCAAGTGTTTCTCGTAGCCATTCTGGGTCAATGTCTGCCAAATCCAAAGGTGGGTTATACATGACCAAGTCACCGATGATTCGGTCGTTTTCATCAACCATGCCATGAGAGCTTAAGGTCAAAAACAGCACGTCTTCGTCGGTGTTCATCAGTGAGCCAATGTGCTTTAAGGTGCGATCAAGACTGCTTTTGGTAGCAACTGGATCGCTTTGCCAAGTGCTGGCGTTATTTAATAGTGCCACCGAACGCCCCGTAGTGCCAAAACGCACATCAAACAACTGACGGGCTTCGGCAATTTCATTGGTAAAGACATCTTCAGCAAAGCCTGCCACCCCTACAAAATACCAGTCATTAACCCCGTCTGTGCCTTTTTGCATTTGCGTCAGCGCTTTGTTTAACAAAAGTGGCTGTGCATAAAAGGCGGTTTCGCTGATGGTGGGTATTTCTTCTGGTACTTGAAAGATTTTTTGGTCAAAGGCATTTTTTTGCCACACAAACAGCAGGGCAATCGCTCCAATGAGCATGATGATTTGTTCCCACCAAGGCCAGTGCATACGTTTGGCAAACACCCAAAGCAAGGACACCGTTTGCCAAATAAACAAACTGCCAAACAAAATGGCAATCACATCATGCGACCATTGTGGTAGCCACCCTTGATTGCCGATAAATTGAATGCCGCTTTGTAATAAAATCAGCAGGGTATCCGCCACAAGCCACAAAATGGCAGGAATAAACATCAAGGCATAATTTTGTGAGCGTTTGGCAAGAATGATACCAGCAATTAGCATGATGGTAGGCCAAATCAAATAGCTGATCAGTCCTTGTTCATTGAAACTGCTGCCAGATTCGGCGACCAGCCACGCAAACAAAATGTTGCCCCCAAGGGCGAGTACACAAAATAAAATAAATTGCCCAAAGGTTGGCTTGACCCACTCAAACGTCTTGACCGAGCCGACCAACATCCATAACCCCGCAGCGATGTTGGCGGCAAGATTCAGCGAAAAGCGGGGCAAAGCGTGTGTTTTTAGTGATGATAATGACAAGGCAGGCTCTTTTTATTCAATGTGTTAAAAAATGTACAAATTATAAACAAAACATCGCTCTATTGTCTCAAACTGTCTCACGCTTGGCAACTGTTTTTTGCTGGCTGTTGCTGCGTTAAGCGTTTGGACTTAAATAAGGCGAGTGAGCCAAATGCGCCCTTGTTTTTGTGTGGCAAATTCTGGCAAATCCGCCAACAATTCGGCAAAGGTAGCAAAGCCTAAACTGCTGACTTTGATGTCATACGCTTTTTTCATGGCACCACTGACATCAGAAACCTTAACCCAATCATCTTCTACGGCTTTGCCTTTGTCCAACAGTTCTTTGATGACCAGTGTTAATGCTTCGCTGATGGACAGCTCTTCTTCGCTTTGTGGCTCTTCGTCGTCCGTTTCACTAAGCAGTAAGACAAGCTGTTCGGTGATGTCGCTGTGGGCTTTTTTGTTGGTGGCGGTGCTTTCTGCTGCTGTGTTTTCTACTACTGTGCTTTCTGTTTTGGCAGGGGGCAAAGTCGTATGTTGGGCGATATCTTGGGTGTCTTGGCGCAAATCATCTTTTGTCGCAGTAAGATTATTCAAATCATCATCTGCTGCGTTAGCACTGGCGGTATCGCTTGTGGTGCCTTGATGTTGTGCGCTGTCTGATGGGTTGTCTGCTTGAATATTTTCTGAAATCTCATCTGTTTGAACATCGTCCGACAAAGCGGCGTTTGCTGCTTTATCTGCGTTGTTGCTAATGTCGTTGGGTAAGTCTTGAACATTATCAAAGCGGACATTGTTAGGCGCATTTGTTGGCGGCTGAATGCTGTCTTTGTCGTCTGATGGTGTTTGATTTGTGTTTTCTGCTGTGTTGCTGTTGGTGGCTGTTTGGGCTGTCAATGTATCTACAGCCTTGGTGTTTTCTGGTGGGGTGCTTGGTTTTTTATTGGCTTTGGCGGTGGGGTCTTTGACTGTATGCACAGAGCCAACGGTGGCGATGTCAAAGATGTTAATGGCTTTGATAAGTTCGGTCAAGTTGCGATAGCCATAATCTTTGGGCGAAAATCCCAAATTGCGAAAATGAGTACCCACAGACGACAAAGCCGCCCAACCTTTATCATTGGCACTGATGGCGATACCTTCTTTGAGTGCTTGGCATAAGTCGCTGTTTTTGCGAAGCTGTGCGGGACTATGGCGGGCGATGGTTTCTTGGGGTGCTGCCTTTGGGGCTTCTTGGGTTTGGGTGCGTTTGTCTTGTACATACCAAATGCCCAGTTGTCTGCGAGTATCAAACAGCGTAGAAAGGTTTTTGATAAGTTCCACGATGTTGTTATAGCCATAATTTTGGCTGATGATACCAAAGGTGTGATTGAGATAATCTTGTACTTTTTCTATGGTTGCCCAGCCATCGGGTTCTTGTAGTAGGGCAACGGCGTTGGACAAAGCGTTGGTCAATACCGTGTCAGCAAGCAATCCTTCAGGCGATAGGGCGGACTGGACTTTTTCGGTGCTTGGAGTGCTAAGGTATTGCGTTGGGCGACTTTGATTTTGGCGTATGCCGACAAACAACGTACTGCCACGAAGGACGGTTTCAAACATTCCCATCGCTGACAGCATATCGCCAATTTTGGCATAACCATAATGCAGTGGGCTAAAGTTTGGGTTGTGCGTGCGTAACGCTTGCCCCAATGTGGCGGTGTTGAGCAGCCCATCAACGCCTTGGTTTTTGATGGTGGATTCAATCAAGGACACCAGACGTTTGTCGTGGTTGGGGTTGGGGCGGTGCTTGGCTTCGTGAGCGTCCACAGGGTTATGCACCACAGGCGGTGGCGGCGTGTGCTCTTTTTCTTTGACCAAATAATGAAATTCATGACAGGCATTGACCAAAGATTTGGACGAGTTTTTTGCCCCAAAGCCAATCACTGTTTTGTCGTATTCTCTTAATTTGGTGCACAAAGGGGTAAAATCGCTGTCGCCTGACACCAAACAAAACACACTGATGTTTTGGCGGTGCAAAATGTCCATGGCGTCCACACTGACTGCCATATCACTGGCGTTTTTGCCGACCACATGGTCAAACTGCTGTATGGCGTTTAAGGCGTGTTCGGTGCAGACATCACGCCACGAGCTCATGCTGGGCTTAGACCAGTTGGCATAAACCCGTTTGATGATGATTTTGCCGTATTTTTTGGCAATTTGCATGACATCGGCAATATAATGACTTGATACATTGTCAGCATCAATAAAGACAGCAACACTACATTGTTGGTATGATGTATCATGACTCATGATTATCCCTTTGTAATTAAGTTACATTTGTCAAGTCAGTTTATCAGATTTTTTTGGGGCTTGGTAGGGTCTATTTGGGGGTTTATGTTTAAAAAGTTGCTAAGGCATTGTAAAAAAAGCAGACAAAAAACACCCGACCAAATAAGTAAGGCGGGCGTGGAGAAATTTGTGGGATAAATGTGATAAGATGATGTTTAAATTGAATAAAATTTAAGCATTTAAAAGTAATTTGTTTGGGGTGATTAACATCAAATGGTTAAAATAAATCCATCAAGATTTACTAGGAACAAGTTCAATTTTATCTTTTAAACTTAAGAGTGTCAATGTACCATCTTGGTGATAAAAACTGTGCAAATCGCCAAACAAACGCATGATGTCATCACCCACATTGTGTGAGCAGTTGTTCATTTGTCGTTCAATGTTGATGACGCTTAGACCGCCATTCATGATTTTTTGTGTATCCAATTCAAAAAAAATCTCATCGCAGTCAGTATAAGCATAACCTTTATTTGATGAAAATTCGCTCAAATCTACGATGATGTCATGAGCGACAGGAATGTGGTTAATGCTTTTAATTTGCCAGCGTTTGGCGATAAAATGGATCAGAGCGTTTTTTTGCCCTTCATTTATGCCATGATTGTGGTCATAAATGGTCGCCAGTGGCTTAAATGTTACGTTGTCGTTTTGTTGTAGGGCTTGCGATTGCGAAACGGCGACATTTTGCCCATCAACACAGCCTGTCAAATACACCCCCGTCATGGGAAAAATAAGCGACACACAAGTGGCTGTACGCCATGACGTGGTGCGTAAAAAAGTGGGCAATTGTGTCCAAAGGGTTTTCATAGGGCAAAACTTAAACAAACAAAAAAGCAGGAAAAAGGCTTTAAATAATCACCGCAATCAGATGGATAAAAAACTTGCTAAGTGGTTATTTGTGTTGATAATCTTAGCATTTTTGACTGTTTTAATCTTGTGCAATTTCGCTCTTATTTGTTGTGTTATTGTAGCGTGTGAATTTTTGTAGATGAGTGGTAGCTAAACGAGCTTCAATGGTAAAAAAGTGCGGTTTTTGACGGGCAGAATGCCTTATAATAGCCCTTAATATTTTGTAGGGAACAAAGTCAATGAAAAAAATTTATCTGATTCGCCACGCTCAAAGTGAGTCCAATGCGGGCAAATGTATCCGCCCCAATGCCGACATCAACATCACTCACCTTGGGCAACACCAAGCCGATGTCTTGGCGCAGTGGTTACAGCAGCACATCAAAGAACCCATCAGTAAAGTGTTTATATCGCCTTATGTGCGCACCAAACAGACCGCCAAGCCTTTTTTGGGGGCGCTGACCGATGTGCCAACACAGACCATTGAAACGTTGCATGAATTTAATTATTTGGCGTATGAAGACATCAAGGACATGAGTTTTAACGAGCTTATCAAGGTCAGCGATGATTATTGGCAACAAGCCGATAAGCATTTTCAGGCGGCGCAAAACACCGAAAGTTATGTAAATTTTGTACACAGGGTGCGTCAAACTCGGCAAATTTTTGATGAACTGCCCACAGGGGTTTATGTGGTGTTTGGGCATGGTATGTGGCTGGGTATGCTGATGTGGCAGCTGCTACATCATGACAACGAACACAGACTGATGAACATGACGGCTTTTCGCCAGTTTGAGCTGTTGGTGCGACCCAAAAACTGCGAAGTGTATTTGCTGACGGGCGATGAACTTGCCATTACCAAAGTGCGAGCCCGTGGCGATGAAGAGTAAATCACTGAAATTTACTTGATGTAACCTGTGTTGCCACTCTTTATTATAACGTTAATTTACTGTCAAAATGTGATAAAATAACATTTGCCATTTTGGAATATGACATGATCAGCATTTATTTATTAATTCCTTTAAGCTTGATGTTGTTTGTGGTGGCGATTTGGGCAATCGCATATGCCGTAAAATCCAATCAATTTGAAGATTTGGACAACGCCCCTGATCAAATCATCTTGGACGACAGACAAGCCAGACGACAAAACCAAGAAAACACACGTTCGTCTAGCGATTGATTTTTGGTAATTTTGACTTAAGGATACTTTGTGAGTTTAGCAGTTTTATTACCTGCCATGTTGCTACCTGCTTTGGCAATGGGCTTTTTTGGTTCGCCGCACTGTATGGGCATGTGTGGTGGCATTGTAACGGCGTTTGGCATTTCCATCAAAGACTTAAGCCCCCAAAAAAGAGCCATGCTTATCGGCAGTTATCATGTGGGGCGACTGGGCAGTTATATGTTTTTGGGACTGATTGCCACCTTGTTTGGTGAGCATATTTTAGCCCCATTTTTGACAAACAATGCCATGCCCCGCATTTTGGTTGGACTTGCCATCATTTTTGCGTCGCTGTTAATGCTTGGTGTGCCGTTTTTGAATAAACTGGAAAAAATGGGCTTGGGACTGTGGAACGCTCTTGCGCCCATTCGCCAAAAAGTGCTGCCCATGAACAGCGTACCAAAAGCCTTGGCGGCAGGACTGCTTTGGGGGTTTTTGCCTTGTGGTTTGGTGTATGGGGCGCTGGGCGTGGCGGTTGGTGCGTCCGCTGGCAGTGATATTGCAGGCTTTGGCGTGCTGTTCATGCTGATGTTTGGTATTGGTACTTTACCCATGCTTGTTTTGACAGGGTCGGCGCTGTCTTGGCTACAAACAAAAGTCAAAGCATTTAACCTGCGTAAATTTAGCGGTGCGGTCATGCTTGTGTCGGGACTGTTGATTGCTTTTTCTCCTGTGGCGATGAAAATGATGCACGGCGGTCATGGCAGTCATGGCACTCATACAGACGCTCACACCATGCCCCAAAATGACACCATGCACAGCCAGCCCATGCCCATGCACGACCACGCAAACCATACAGACCACACTTATCACGGACACAGCCATTGATGACTGATGTGGTGTCCCATGCGCTGTTGTCGTTGGTGAATTTTTTGACATCAACCATGAAAGCCATCACGGGGCTAGGCGGGGGCATGATCTTGATTGGGATCATGCCTTTATTTTTGCCGGCGGCTGCGGTTGTGCCTGTACACGCCGCCACCCAACTTGCCAGTAATGTCAGTCGGGCGTGGTTTGGGCGGGGTTATTTACAGTTTGGCGATGTGTTGCCTTATTTGGTGGGAGCACTTTTTGGGGCGGGTGTGTTTGGGGTGGCGGTGTATTATGTACAGCTAGACATCATTCCGCTGTTGATTGGTGTGTATATTTTATTGACCCAGTGGTCAAAAGCCTTTAATCAGCTACTCAAAAGCATTGAAAATTTTTATATGGTGGGCTTTTTGCAAGTGGGTATTGGGCTGTTTGTGGGTTCGCCCGGTCCTTTGCATATGCCACTGCTGCTCAAAAAATACCCCGATACCCATGTGGCAGTAACCACAGCGTCGCTTATCATGACCATCATGCACACCCTAAAAATCGTAGTCTATGTGCTGACGGGCTTTGTGTTTTTGGCGTATTGGCAAGTCATCGTGATGATGATAATCAGTGCCATCATTGGTTCGTGGGTCGGGGTCAAGTTGCGTCATCGTTTTGCCATGCGGTGGCTTAAACAAGCTCTGCCGTGGCTACTGACTTTGATTGCCCTAAAGCTTATCATCAGCACCGCTTGGAAGTTTGTGGATTTGACCACTTTTAATATTTGATGACTTATCTTTCTTTGTAAAGTTACAAAAAAGCACCATGACGCACCGAGCCGTCTTCATTGAGCAGTCCTGCCAAAAAGTGTTTGCTGGCAAGGGTCAGGTCGTTTATTTGTTCTTGGGTTTGTTTCCCTGTCAGTATCAGATACCGCAAATAAATAAACCATGTGTTGATCACGTCAGATTCACAATAGGTGCTTAGTTTTTGCCATTGACCATTTTGTACCATTGGCACGACTTGAGAGCCGTCAATGTCTCCTTTACCTGTCAAACCACACAAGCTGGCGATGGTGTCCAGTTTTTGTTTGTTGCCCCAAGCGTCAAAAGCAAATTTTTCCATCAAATCCAAATGTTTATTGGCATATCTCCCCAAATAATCGCTTTTTTGATTGCCAAAAATTGGCTGACCGCTCATGCCGTGATGCGCCAAGCGATACAGCAGCACAGGCAAATCAAAGTTTGCTCCGTTCCAAGAAATCAGTAGGGGGTTTTTGCTAAAAGCACGCATAAAAGTTGCCAAAATATCGGCTTCGCTGTGGGTTTCTTGGGACAGTGTTTTGAGTGTAAATTGGTTGTTATGTACCCACAAAAAGGACAAACACGCCACTTCATGAAGTGGCAATCGCATAAAATCACTGCCCGATTCTTCTCGGCGAATGGCTTGTAAGGCGGTCAAAGCGTCATCGTCGTCTAGGTCGGCAAGCGTTGTGTACATTCGTCTGCCGGTGGTTAAATCGGGAATGGTTTCAATGTCAAAGACCATGATGGGCGTTGAAAAAGCACGAGTAACCATAAAATATCCTTTTAAATAAAATCAAAATGTGAATGTAGTATAAGCCAAACCAAATTAACAGTTAATTTTTGTAAGCTTACCCTGTGATTTGGTAGCCAAAAGTACCCCAAGCCAAACAGCAGCAAAAGCTTTTGGGGCGCTTAGGGCAATTCATACACCAAATTAGTCCGCTTTATCTTTTGCTTTGTCTTTTACTTCATCTTCTATCCCAAACAGTCCTGTGGACAAATAACGGTCGCCCCTGTCGCAGACGATAAACACGACGACGGCGTTTGGGTTTTCGTTGGCGATTTTTTGGGCAATAAACCCTGCGCCACCACTGGAAACGCCACAAAAAATCCCTTCGGTTCTGGCAAGGGTGCGCATATAACGTTCAGCGTCGGATTGCTCAATGTCAAGCGTGCTGTCCACCAAAGTGTCATCAAAAATCTTGGGCAAGTATTCGGGTGTCCAACGGCGTATCCCTGCAATGTTGGCGTTTTCGGCAGGTTGCAGACCGATGATTTGGATATTGGGGTTTTGTTCTTTTAGGTATTTTGCCACGCCCATGATGGTGCCTGTCGTGCCCATAGAGCTGACAAAATGGGTGATTTTGCCATCAGTTTGTTGCCAAATTTCAGGGCCTGTGCTGTGATAATGGGCGTCTTTGTTGTCGGGGTTGTTGAACTGATCGAGCACCACGCCCAAGCCGTCTGCTTGCATTTGTAACGCCATATCACGAGCGTCTTCCATGCTGTCGGCTTCTATCAGTGTTGCCCCATAAGCACGCATGGCGTCTTTGCGTTCTTGGGTGCTGTTTTTGGGCATGATAAGCACCATGCGATAGCCCATCATCGCCGCCACCATCGCCAAAGCAATGCCTGTGTTACCACTGGTGGCTTCTATCAGCGTGTCGCCTTGTTTGATTTGTCCACGTTGCTCGGCTTGCAAAATCATGTTAAAAGCGGGTCTGTCCTTGACCGAACCTGCGGGGTTATTGCCTTCTAATTTGGCGTAGATGGTGCTGTGTTTGGGGCTTAGACGCTGTAATTTCACCAAAGGGGTGCTGCCCACACACGCTGACAAAGTGGTCGCCGTCTCAATAAAATTGCTCATTGTTGATTTATCTCTTAAAAAATTTTTGCCATTATAGCATTTTAGCAAACTGATGATAAACTAAAGAGCTTTTACCTTGTCCATTAAAGAAAAACCAGTACCCATGCAAAATTTAATCAGAAACGTTAAAAAAAGCACCTTTTTTAAAATGCGTAGTGCCTTTGGTCAGCTCATTGTGCTTGTGTTTGCGCCCATTGTGTTTTTGGCATTGGTCGGTGGGCTGTTGGTGTTTTATGAAGTCAAAAAAGCCACGCTGTCAGAACAAGAATCCTTGGCGGTGGCACTGATGATACGCCATGAGCCAACCATTGTGGCAAAACTTGGTCAAGACGGCACGCCAAATAAGCCCAAACTGATTCATCTGGACATGGGGATTGATTTTCATGTGGAGCGTTCGCAAGGGTTTTTGGGGGCGTTTGGGCATGGTTATTTTTCACGGCAAGCATGGCTAAAACGCATGATGGTGGTGGACACCAAAGGACAAATACAGCTACAGACTGCCGACACAGGGCAACACGCCATCACACTGCCCAGCGATCATCGCTCTTTTTGGCAGCTTAACAAAGGGCAAAGCACGTTTTATGGTGTGCCGCTAGATGTTCAAGGCAAGGCGTATTGGTTGGTTGCCGAAATGGACAATCAGCCTGTCATCATCACATATTATCGGGTGATTTTGGCGTTATTGGTAACGGGACTGATTACCATTTTGCTGCTCTTATTGATTTTGGCGGTGTATTCTAAAAGATGGATTACCCCCATTTATGAAATGCGACTGCATTTGCAGCGGCTAGACGCTGATAATTTGACCAAAGAAGTCAAAATCAGCACCGATGGGGAATTTTTCTTATTACAGCGGGATTTTGTGCAAGCCATGCGGCGGTTAAACGTCAGTTTTCATGAGCTAAAAACCCACGCTTTAGAAACCGAAGCGGACTTGCAACAAGCCTTTGATGAAATGGAAATGCAAAACATCACCATTCGTAAAGCCCACGATTTGGCGGTGAGTACCAGTGCTGCCAAGACAGCCTTTTTGACCAACATCAGCCACGAACTGCGCACACCGCTTAACAGCATTGATGGCTTTATCAATTTGCTTGACCGTCATGAAGGCTTATCGGGCGAACAAAAATTGTATGTACAAACCATCAAAAAATCATCGTCCCATCTTTTGGCACTGGTCAATGACGTGCTTGATTTTTCTAAGATGGAAGCGGGTAAATTGGTGCTGGATAATCACCCCTTTGATTTGTATGCCGTGATTTATGATGTGGTGGATATGCTTTCGCCATCAGCACTAGAAAAACATTTGCGACTGTCAGTGCTGTTTTATCATGACGTGCCATCTTGTGTGGTGGGCGACAGTTTGCGTATCAAACAAATCTTGACCAATTTGGTGGGTAATGCCATCAAATTTACCGACACAGGCTCGGTGCTTGTCAAAGTGGTGTTAGATGACGATGATGGGTTTTTGCGTATCAGTGTGGAAGACACAGGTAAAGGCATTAGCCAAGACATACAAGACAGTCTATTTCAAAGCTTTAGTCAAGGCGATTTGTCCATCACCAGACGTTATGGTGGGACGGGGCTTGGGCTGGTGATTTCCAAACAGCTGACGCAAATGATGGGTGGAGAAATTGGCTTTTTTGATAATAATCAACAAAACGTGGCAAAATCTGGGGCGACGTTTTGGTTTACCTTACCCATCAATGTTCAAGAAAGTGGCGAAAACACCTTGGCACAGTGGCTGGAGATGTCGCCCATCAAAACCGAAAAATTACGCCTTTTGGTGTGGATAAACCATGCCCCTGCCGAACAAGTATTAAGGGTAAGTTTGCCTTATGCTGATATTGCTTTTGCCATCGGATTTGCGGACTTGTTGGAACAGTTGGACAATCCTGAGCATGGGTTTGATTGGGTGATTGTGGATTATTTTGGTCAAGACGCTGCCAAAGACGACGTGGGGGCGATTTTGCGCCAAATTCGTCAGCGTTATGCAGGTAATTTATCAGCGTATGGCTATCAGGTGGGTATGGACAGCGATATGCTTGCCGAGTGTCAAACTTACGCCTTGTACGAACCGATGGACGCCCGTCAGCTTTATGCCATGCTTGACAAACAAAACAGCCAAGTTGTACAAAGACAGCAACGTTTTGTGGGCGTGCGGGTGTTGGCGGTGGACGATCACGAGCCCAATTTGTTGGTGCTACAAGCCCTACTTGGGGAGCTTGGTGTGGAAGTGCTGACGGTGAATAATGGCTTTGACGCCATTTCGGTCATGAGCCGAGCCTTGAGCGGGGCAGGCGTGGCGATTGATTTGGTGTTTATGGACATTCAAATGCCAAAAATGTCAGGACTGGAAGCGTCTTTGCAAATTCGCAAAATTGAAGAAACCCATCACGCTCGCCCTGTACCCATCATTGCTTTGACCGCTCATGGCTTGGCAGACGAAAAAGAGCGCCTGATTCGTTCGGGGCTTAGCGATCATGCCATCAAACCCATTGGGCTTGAGCAGTTGGTGCAGTTATTACAAAAATGGTTACAGCCCAAAGCGTCGCAAGAAACCGTGGTGCAACTGCCCCAAAACACCCCCGCCTTACCCACATCGCCCACGCCTGCCGCCAAAACAGCGCCACCGCAAGACCAACTGCCTGACGTGGATTGGCAAGACGCCCTAAAAAGATCAGCCAACAAAAAAGATTTGGCGCAGACACTGCTGGGCATGATGATAGACAGCGCCGACCGAGAAAAACAAACCCTAGAAAGGGCATGGGCGGACAGAGATGGCGTGGCGATCATTGACATCACGCACCGCATGGTGGGCGCAAGTCGTTATACGGGCGTGCCAAGACTGCGCCATGCTGCCGAAGTGTTTGAAGAAAAATGCCGCAGTCAAACTTTGGACACGCCAAGCAGCTTTATCGCCATACGTCCAAGTTATCGGGCGGTGATTGATGCGCTAGACGCTTTGGGGGCGGTCAAACTTGCCGACTGTGTGGGCGATTAAAAAGGGTAAAGGTGGCTTAAGTTGGTAGGCTACATAATAGAGCAGTGGCTTGACCCCATAAGTATGACAAAAAAGCATGACAAGTAAGCATAACAAAAAGTAAAACGCTTGGTTTGCTTTTTGCTTTTTGCTTTTTGCTGTTTGAAAGTGGATTTTTGGTAAGTATATTGTCATGCCTTAGTTTGTAACAAAATTAGGATTTTTATGCCATGTACAGGACAAAGGCGTATAATGCGACAAAATTTAAAAAAATAAGAGCAATTTATGAATAAACAACATTCCACTTTGCAAAAGCCTTTTCCGACTGCGTGGGTCATGATGATGGGGGTGATGATTGCCATTGGCCCATTGGCGATTGATATGTATTTACCTGCTTTGACTGACATGGCAAAAGATTTTCAGGTTTCTGAAAGTGCCATCAGCCGTTCTGTGCCGTTTTATTTTATGGGACTGGTGGTGGGGCAACTGATTTATGGACCGCTGTCGGATAGGGTAGGTCGGGTGCTGCCTTTGTATATTGGCATGGGGGTGTTTGTGGCGGCGTCTGTGGTGTGTGCCACGACCAACAGCGAAATGGTGCTGTTTGTGGCTCGGACGGTGCAGGCGCTTGGGGCAAGTGTAACGGCGGTTGTTACCAAAGCCATCATCAGAGACACGCTTACGCCCGTTCAAGGGGCAAAGGCGTTTAGTTTGATGGTGTTGGTGATGGGGATTGCACCCATTGTAGCTCCAAGCTTGGGGGCGCTGATTTTAAAACGTTTTGACTGGCATATGCTGTTTTGGTTTTTGGCGGGATATGGGGTGTTAAATTTGACACTGACCAAATTTTTTATCAAAGAAACCCTAAGCGAAGAAAACCGCAATACCCAGCCTGTCAGTGCGGTGCTACACGGTTATTTGGATTTATTTAAAGACAAAACCTTTATTTTGCCTGCGGTGGCGGGCGGGTTGCTACAAGGGGCGTTTTTTATTTATTTGACGGTTTCTAGCGAACTGTTTCAGGGGCATTATGGCTTTAATAAAGAACAATTTGCCATGGCGTTTGGGCTTAATGCACTGGGTTTTGTGGCGATGACACAAGTCAATCAGTTTTTGACAAGCCATTTTCGTCTGATACAGCTTTTGCGGTTTGGGGCGTTGTTGCAGCTGATTTCGGGGGCGTGTTTGCTGGCTTTGGGGCTTTGGGCTGACCAGTGGTTTTATTTGGTGTATGTGGCGCTGTTTCTTTGTATCGCAGGGCTTGGGTTTACGCAGCCGAACGCCACTGCCATCGCCCTTGCCTTTCAAAAAAAGCGAGCAGGAACAGCGTCCGCCATGCAAGGGGCAATGCAGTTTTCGGTGGGGGTGTTTGGTGGGCTTTTGCTGAGCTTTTTTGCGTTTAGTCCTGTAGTCAAGCTTGGGATTGTCATTACCTTGCTTGTGGGTATTGGGACGGTGCTGGTTTATCAGTTAGATGGTAAGCTGGATTTGTCGGGGGTGGCGTGATGGGGTTTGGGGGGTTTTGCTGATTATTCTACTGAATGTCGCCCCAAGTCAGCCCCCACTTCCCCAAATATTTTCTTAATCTATCACTGTCATTGACCGCTTTGCGCTGCTGTCTGGATTTATCAAACAGCGCCCGTCCTGCCGCCGCTAAGCTGTCATGCTGACGACACACATCAATCACTTGTTGCAGTTGTAATTTATCAAAGGTGTCCAAGCTGTCCAGCAGCGTTTGCACTTTTGCGGTATAAATGGTTTTTGTAGGCTTGATGGGCTCGTTTGGTGGTCGGCTGTCAAATGGCTGCCACTGCAACTGTAGGCGGTCTATTTCGGCTTTGACTTGTGGCGTGTGAATGACCCCATCTTTGGCAAGTGTGGCAAGGCGCAAAATACTGGCGGACAATTCTCTAAAATTGCCTTGCCACAGCGCCTTATCTGACAAGGCAAATGCCAAATACAGTTGCAAAGCCGTTTTGTCAAATCGGCACGTTCGCCCAATTTCGCTGTTTGCCATCGCCAAAATGTACGCCACGCTAGGCTCAATGTCTTCACGTCTATCGGCAAGGGCAGGCAAGCGATACTGCCAAATGTTAATGCGAGCATACAAATCACTGCGAAATGTACCATCTGCCACCATCTTTGCCAAATCTTGATTTGTCCCTGCAATCAGCATAAACTCACTTGCCACCGCCGTATCACTGC
>JBHAZZ010000005.1:0-9630 GCA_041781275.1 Moraxella sp. | reverse complement strand
TTTCCATTACGGTTTTTTCTGCGATTGCGTCTAGGATTTGTTCATTAGTTAATGACATAGCAATTATTCCTATAGAAATAAAATTTTAAAATATAAATAAAGCAATGATTATGCTTCTTCTTGCAATTTATCACGAAGAGCAGCCAAGGTGCGAGCAAGTTTGCCTGCGGCGGCTTCTTTCATGGTACCCATCAAGCGAGCAATGGCTTCGTCGTAGGTAGGTAGGGTTGCAAGTTTATCAATGGATTTTGCGTCAATAAATTCGCCTTCAAAAGCTGCGCCTTTGATTTCAAACTTGTTGTTGGCCTTAGCAAATTCTTTGAACAAACGAGCAGCTGCTCCAGGGTGTTCATTTGAAAATGCAATCAATGTAGGACCAACGAACACATCATTCATGCAAGCAAAATCGGTATCTGCCAACGCACGACGTAATAAAGTATTACGCACGATACGCACATCAACACCTGCTGCACGAGCTGACTTACGAAGTTCGGTCATCTGTGCCACTGTAACGCCACGAGAATCGGCAACTACAGCAGAGAGCGCACCTTTGGCAGCTTCATTTACTTCAGCAACAATTGCTTGTTTGTCTTGAAGATTTAATGCCATGGGTTGTCTCCATATTTATTGTTTAAACTAAACAATAAGCAAATTTTATAAATGCGATTTGCATTTACACCAATACGGCGACTTAGTGTCTTACCGTCTGCGTAGGCTAAGTAAGTTATTTAGATCCTACCTTGAGAACAAGGCAGGATACCTACGGTCTTAGACAGCACAACCCGTGTGCTGAACTAATGTTAGGCGTGCTATTATAAGTGAAAAATCTTAAAAAGCAAGTATTTTCACTCATACAACGTAAATACCTAATTATTTGTTGGCACGGTGTGGGACAGGATCAATGGCGATACCAGGACCCATCGTGCTAGATAGCGTAATGCGTTTGATATAAATACCTTTAGACGTGGCAGGTTTGGCACGTTTTAGGTCGTTTAGTAGCGCAGTAGCGTTTTGTTCAATTTGCTCACCGGTGAAGCCAATTTGACCGATAGACGCATGAATGATACCTGCTTTGTCCACACGGTACTGTGCTTGACCTGCTTTGGTGTTTTTGACGGCAGTGGCAACGTCAGCAGTTACTGTACCTACTTTTGGGTTTGGCATCAAGCCACGAGGACCCAAGATGGTACCTAGCTGACCCACGATACGCATCGCATCAGGAGAAGCGATCACCACATCAAAATCTAGGTTGCCTGCTTTAATGCTTTCTGCCAAGTCTTCAAATCCAACAACATCAGCGCCTGCTTCTTTGGCGGCGTCAGCAGCAGCGCCTTGAGCAAATACCGCCACACGCTTGGTTTTACCAGTGCCAGCAGGTAGGTTGGTTGCACCACGCACTACTTGATCCGATTTACGGGGGTCAACGCCTAGGTTAATGGCGATGTCAATAGACTCTTTGAATTTGGCAGCAGGCAGTGAGTTTAAAATCGCAACCGCTTCTTCAATGGTGTACAGTTTGCTGTTATCAAGTTGTTCTTTGATAAGCTTTTGACGCTTGGTTAGCTTAGCCATTATACACCCTCCACATTTAGACCCATAGAGCGTGCAGTACCTGCAATGGTACGAACAGCAGCTTCAAGGTCAGCAGCTGTCAAATCTGCTTCTTTGGTTTTTACGATTTCTTCTAGTTGAGCACGGGTTACTGTACCTACTTTGTTTTTGTTAGGCACAGCAGAACCTTTAGAGATACCCGCAGCTTTGCGTAGCAATACTGCTGCTGGTGGTGATTTCATGACAAATGTAAATGACTTATCACTAAATACAGTAATCACCACAGGTACAGGCAGACCTGGTTCCATGTTTGCAGAAGCGGCGTTAAATTCTTTACAGAACGCCATGATGTTCACGCCTTTTTGACCCAACGCAGGACCAATTGGTGGTGAAGGGTTTGCCTTACCAGCAGGCACTTGTAGTTTGATGTAACCATCAATCTTTTTTGCCATGAGAATGTTCTCCAATGATGGGTGATAACGCTAAAAAGCTCCCCAAGGGTTAAATACAAAGCCGATTATTATACGGCTATTAGTTCAGTTTTTCAACTTTATTAAATTCAAGTTCCACTTCGGTAGGACGACTAAAGACGCTCACCGTGAGATATAGTTTGGATTTGTCATAGTCCACTTTTTTGACCTGACCTTTAAAGTCAGTAAATGGACCATCAATGATCAGCACTTCTTCACCTGGTTCAAACAGTGTCTTAGGACGTGGTGCTTCAGAGCCTTTATTAATGCGATTTAAAATGCGGTCGGCTTCTACCTTGGTGATGGGGGCGGGGTGATCGGGCGTGCCACCAACAAAACCGGTGATATTTGGGCAAGATTTGACAATGTGCCAAGTATCTTCACGCATTTCCATGTTAATTAACACATAACCTGGGAACAATTTGTGCTCTACCGTGCGTTTTTTGCCATCTCGCATTTCAATGACTTCTTCGGTGGGTACCAACACATCACCAAAAAACTCGCTCAACTCACTGCGTTTGATGCGTTCAATTAAGGCACGTTGTACTTGTTTTTCGTAACCAGAAAAAGCTTGAATGATATACCAGCGCATTGTTATTTTCCTAATTTTCAAATACTTAAAAGGGTTATTGTAAGAATAAGCCTAGCACGTAGTTAAAGCCATTGTCCACAAGCCAAATAAAAATACCCACAACAATCATCATCACAATGACTTGCCATGTATAGCGAATGGTTTCGTCTTTGGTTGGCCAAGTTACACGGCGTAGCTCAATGCCTGCGTCTTTTAATAAGGTTTTAAAGGCACGACCTTGATGGGTGAACGCCAAACATATCACCGCCAACACAATCAAAGCTGCGGTGATGGCAATCTGCGTCATGGTTTCACTGGCAGGCGCCCAATATTTGGGCAGGTATTGTGAAATCAAGGTGGAGCTAACTAAGGCAACAACAGCAATAAGCCACAAGACAATGTCTTTGGCCGATCGGGTTTTGGCAACATCAACAACATTTTCTTCAGAAATGACCACAGGCTGGCGTTTTTTTAACATTTCGTTAGCAATGTTTTTGGCTTCAGCCAGTTTTTTTTCTAGGTTGTCTTTATTATCACTCATGCAGAAGTCTGCCTTGAAATGGCCAAATCTTAAAAAGAATAAAAAAGGATAATTTTTTCAGATATTGAAAGATGGCAGGCGACGAGGGACTCGAACCCCCAACCTGCGGATTTGGAGTCCGCTGCTCTACCAATTGAGCCAGTCGCCTAAGGTGTTAAGAGCCATCATTATAACAGGTTATTTTTGGATTGCAAGCATTTTAGTGAGATTTTTTGTTTTGGGTGGAGCCCAGATATATCGCCCCCATCACCAAAACCGCCCCACCCCATTGTATGGCATTGATGGGTTTATTTAACCAAAAATAATCAATCAACAGTGCCGCCACAGGTTCAGACAGCAATAAAAGACCCGTCAAGGCCAAAGCAATTTTTGGAATGCTATAAGCAATCAACCCCCAAGCCACACACTGCATCACCAGTCCATACACCAAAATCCACATGATTTGAGTGATGTTTGTGGGGAAAATTTGACCTTGATTAAACATCAGCATGAATGGCAACAAAAGCAGCATACCGCCCACACCCACAAGCGTCATCATGGGAAAAATCGCCACGCTTTGCACATTGTGAACACAACGAATAAACGCCATAGACATCGCCAAAAACGCCCCTGACAATATGCCCGACACAAACCCCCACAAAGCGTTGTCATTATGTCCAAATTCTGGGCTGCCAATCAGCGCCACGCCCACACACGCCAACACCAAACTGACCAGTTGTATGGCGTTTTGTTTTTCTTTAAAAAAGACAAAACCAATCAGCGCCAAAAAGAAAATTTGCAAACTGTTTAATAAGGTAGAAATGCCCGGCCCAACCGCATAAATGCTTTCGTGCCATAACGCCAAATCCAACCCCAACGCCCCACCTGCACAAATTGCCAAAAAAATGGCTTTGGGGTGAGTGGGAAAGGCTTGGCGAAACATCACTGCAAGCAGCACAAACACTGGCACAGACACCAAAAGCCGCCAAAACGCCATCGCAAAACTGCCCACGCTGTCCACATGAGCCACAATCAAGCTGCCCAAACCAAACAAAACGCAGCCTATCAACAGCCCAAATACGGACAAATGGTTATTGGCGGTTTTGGTTTTCATCATCAATCCTTATAAACGGTCATGACCACGCAGCAGACTCAAAAACGTTTCTTCGTCCATCACGTTCACGCCAAGCGTGGTCGCTTTTTGTAGTTTAGAGCCTGCTTTTTCGCCTGCAAGCAACGTATGAGTTTTGGCAGAAATACTGCCCGAAACTTTTGCGCCCAACGCCTGCAAATGCGCTTTGGCTTCATCACGCCCCATCGCCGACAGCGTACCCGTAACCACCCATGTTTGACCGTCCAAAGGTAAATTTTCTGTATTTTGGACAACACTTTGCCAGTGCACACCCACACGGATAAGCTCGGCGATAACTTCTGCGTTATGTTTGGCGGCAAAAAAGTCAGCAATATTATGGGCGGTAATCTCACCAATATCCAGTACCTTAAGCAAATCGTCCACACTGGCATTTTGTAAGGCGGGCAAATCGCCAAAATGCTGCGCCAAATTTAAGGCGGTGCTTTCTCCCACACCCCGAATACCAAGGGCAAAAATAAAACGGGGCAAGGTGGTGCTTTTGGATTTTTCAATGGCAGCCAAGGTATTTTGTACGGATTTTTCGCCCAAGCCTTCCAAAGCCGCCAGCTCTTCTTGGTGGTCTTTGAGATGATAAATGTCGGCAACGGTTTTGATAAAGCCTTTTTCAAAAAAACTGACAAGCCACGATTTGCCCAAGCCATCAATGTCCATCGCTTTACGACTGACAAAATGAATGAGCGCTTCTTGCAGTTGAGCGGTACAAAATAGCCCACCCGTACAACGTGCCAAAGCTTCGGTTTCGGGCAAAACCACCGGAGAGTCGCACACCGGACAAACGGTCGGCAAGGTAATCGGGCTTAAATCTGCCCCTTCTCGCATATCGGTCAATACGCCCGACACTTTGGGAATGACATCGCCCGCCCGATGAACGCTGACCATGTCGCCAACCATCAGCCCCAAACGACCAATTTCTCCAAAATTATGCAAAGTAACGTTACTGACGGTAACGCCGCCCACACTGACAGGCTCAAGTTTACCTACGGGAGTAAGCTGCCCTGTACGCCCCACTTGCCACTCCACCGCCAAAAGCTTGGTTACGGCAGAAACGGCAGCAAATTTATACGCCGTGGCAAAACGTGGTTCACGACTTAAAAACCCCAAATCTTCTTGTAGGGCAAGCGAATTGACTTTGACCACCATGCCATCAATTTCAAAGGGCAACTCATCACGGGCTTTGGCGGTTTGCTCATAATACGCTTGCAGTTCTGCGACAGTGTCCGCCACGATAAAAGGCGACACATCAAAGCCTTGTTCCTTTAAAAAATTCATCGCACCACTTTGGGTAGTGATGTCAGATGGCAAGCCTTGCACCACATTGTACCCATAAAACGCCAACGGACGGGCAGCGGCTATGGCAGGGTTTAATTGTCTTAGTGAACCTGCTGCTGCATTTCGTGGGTTGGCAAAGGTTTTTTCGCCCCTTTGTAGGGCTTCTTGGTTCATTTTGGCAAAACCTGCCTTAGGCATTAAAACTTCGCCCCGCACTTCAAGCAGCGCAATGTCCCCACAAGCAGGCAAAACTTGTGGCAAGTTACGAATGGTTTTGACATTGAGCGTGATGTCTTCGCCCACTCGCCCATCGCCCCGAGTAACCGCTTGCGTAAAAACGCCGTATTCGTATTTTAAGGACACCGCCAAACCGTCCAATTTCATTTCCATTTCAAGCTTCGGATTTTGGTTTTTGTCGTCCAAACGGTCATTAATACGACGAATAAAGGCGGTCAATTCATCAAAACTAAATACATTTCCCAGCGACAACATGGCGATGTCATGGGTGATTTGCTTAAATGCTGGCAAAGGCTTATCGCCGACGCTATCTGTTGGGCTGTCTATTTGTTTTTGGTCGGGATACATGGTTTCTAGCTCAATCAGCTTACGTCTTAGGCTGTCATACTCATCATCGCTGATGGTTGGGTTGTCTAGCACATAATAGGCGTGATTGTGGCGTTTTAATGCAGTAATCAGTTGGCGCATTTGAGCGATAATGTCGGCTTGGGTCATGGTAATACCACTTATCAATAAAAATCTTAAAATAAAAATCTAAAACACATTGGGACAAAAAACCGCCTAAAAAAGACGGCATTTTTAAGTCAAAAAAGTCAAGCAAGTAACAAGCTTACCTAAAACTACGCACTTGATTCTTGGGGATAATTTTCTACTATCGATAGCAGGTTATTGATGTAATTTTCATCAATCACATAGTTTTCTTCGTCCAAAATGTTGGCATTAAGGTCGTTGGCTATCATGTTAGCGACGGACATCATGGAGCGAAACCCTTGAACCGCATTGGGGTTAGGCAGCGACAAAAATAGCGACAAACCATTAAATCGTTGGTTGGGCACCTCATTGATGTCAAATTCTTGTAAACCATCACGCATTACGCTAACCATACTAAACCACAACTTGCCAACACCATCTTCATGTTCGTAGCGGTGAAACATATTCATCACGCCAAATTTTAGACCATAGGTTTCAGCAAGCCTTAAAATTTCTTTACCTGAAATGCCCGTGGCTTGGTTTTTGGGAATAATATAAATGGTTACGGTGTCTTTGGCATTAAGTATCGGACTGTTGTCTTTGTCAAAATCGTCTTCTCTTTCCAAATAATCGCCCACCAAGGGTGAATCTTGAAGGAAACTCTTTGGTAAGTGGTGCGTGGCAACCCCTTCTTCATTCATGTCAATTTGGGTGGGCTTGGACGTACTTTGGGTGGCGATATTGGCAAGACGAGACAAAGCGTCATCATCTTCTGATTGTGGTAAAGCTTGCGTGGTACTGGGCTGCATTAAAAGCTTGCTACGCTGATCTCTTGGTGTGATGGGCAGACCGTTTTTATTGGCTAATGTGGCGCTATCGCCTTTATAACTCTTGGATCTCGCCTGCTGAATGATCAAAAACACCCCAAAAATTGCCACAATGACAGCCAAAAACGCAACAACCGTATTCATAAAACCAACCAAATAACAAAATTATAACAATTTGATAACCTAATAGTCTATCACACCGTTCACATTTCGTCATCTATCAATCTGCATGATGGCTTGTTTTTTATGCAAAATTTTTTAAATGGCAATCATAAAATACAACAATGGTACACTTTTTTGTGGTTACAAATATGGCTTGACAATTTCATTCATCATGGCGATATGAGACGCATGAGCATTGAGTGCAGGGATATAAGCATAGTGCTTGCCGCCTGCCTGCATGAAATTATCCCGATTTTCTACCGCAAGCTCTTCTAAGGTTTCTAGGCAGTCCGCAGAAAACGCAGGGCTGATCACCTGAACCGACACCCCTTGCTCGCCCCATTCGCTAAGCAGTTCATCGGTATAAGGCTTAAGCCACTCTTGCGCCCCAAATCGAGACTGAAAGCTTATCGCCCACTCGGTCGCCGATAAACCCAGCTCCACCGCCAAGAGTGTCGCCGTCTGTCTGCATTGGTCGGCATAAGGGTCGCCTTTGTCAGCATAGGGCTTGGGAATGCCATGAAAACTCATCAGTAACTTATCTGCTCTCCCATGCTCCGCCCAAAACGCTCGGACACTGTCCGCCAACGCCTTGATATACAAAGGGTGCTGATAATAATCTTTGATAAAAATCAGTTCGGGGATATTGCGCCATTTATTCATCAAACTGGCGATTTTGTCAAACACCGCCGCCGTGGTTGTTGCCGAATACTGCGGGTACAAAGGAAGCACAATAAAGCGTTCAAAGCCCTGCTCATTTAACTTGCTCATCACCGTTTTGATGTTGGGTGTGCCATAAGTCATGGCAGCAAATACAGGGACTGACTGATTGGTTTCTTGTAAGGACGTTTGTAGCGCCTGAACCTGCGCCTTTAAAATCGCCAGTAGCGGTGAGCCGTCTTGCGTCCAGACACTTTGATAAGCATGGGCAACTCGTTTGGGGCGAGTGGTCAGCACAAACACACGCAAAATGATCTGCCAAATCAATTTGGGAATCTCAATCACTCGGGTATCGCTTAAAAATTCCTTAAGGTATGCCCTGACAGCTTGGGGCGTTGGTGCGTCTGGCGTGCCAAGATTGACAAGCAAAATGGCGGTTTTTTTGTAAGAAGCGGTCATTTTATTATCCAAGGCATAAAATGGCATTAGTATAACATTTTTACTTATTAAAAATTATTCTTATTTAAAACTTGTGTTTTTATAAGTTATATAATAACATAGCAAAACTTTGATTGACCTGTCCATGACCACAAGTTTTATACACGCATTTTTACACACCCATTACCACAAAAAGGAACATTTATGAAGGTTCGTTTGTTATCGGGCGTTTTGGCTTTGCCCTTATTGCTTAGTGCCTGTGGGGGTACTGACCCCAACACAACAACGTCTGCCGCCACACAAACCCTAACGGTGGTAACGCCTTGGGAAATCACCAACAACGATCCCAGTACATCAGGCTTTATTTATCAGCGGCTAGGCATTGGCGAA
The DNA here is from genome assembly GCA_041781275.1 of Moraxella sp. Classification (GTDB taxonomy): domain Bacteria; phylum Pseudomonadota; class Gammaproteobacteria; order Pseudomonadales; family Moraxellaceae; genus Moraxella. The sequence goes on along the minus strand of JBHAZZ010000005.1, from coordinate 911 downwards.
ACTTTGGTGGAAGTGGACGACGAAGGAAAGCTTGTGCCGTCTTTGGCGACTTCTTGGCAAACAAGCGATCAAGGCAAAACATGGCAGTTTGTGCTGCGTGATGGTGTTAAGTTTCATGATGGCACGCCCCTAACTGCCGATACCGTGACAAACAGTCTAACCATCGCCCTACAAAAACCCACCGTCCTAAAACACGCCAACATTGACCGCATTCAAGCCTTGGACGACAAAACGGTAGAATTTATCCTAACCAAGCCCACGCCCAGCTTGCCCGCTTATCTGACGCATTCAAGCGCCATCATTCTTGGCAAGGCAGCGTTTGATGGCACAACTGTCAAACGCCTTATCGCAACTGGCGCATATCAAGCCGACTTAATAGAAGCCCCACAAAAAATAGAACAATCCGCCTTTACTGATTATTGGGGCGGCAAAGCCAAAATCGGTCGCATTACTTATCTTGCCAACTCTCGCAGCGAAACTCGCAGCCTACTGGTAGAAAGCTCGCCCAACCATTTGGTTTATACCCTAGACAGCGCCAGTGTGGCAAGACTAAAAAACAACCCAAAACTGCAAGTCATCACCCAGCCTTTGGCTCGCACCATCATGCTAAAAGTCAATGGCGGTCATGCCCTATTTAAAGACAAAGTCGTACGCCAAGCCCTAAGCGACGCCATTGACCGCAGCGCCATCGCCAATAACGTACTGCGCACCCCAAACAGCGAAGCTTACGAAATTTTGCCCCCTGTGTTTAAAGATTGGCAAATTGGCATAACCGCCCAAACCCCCGATTATGCCGCCATCAAACAAACCCTTTTGGATAACGGCTTTGAAGAAGTCAATGGCTACCTACAAAAGAACGGACAACCCCTAAAAGCAACGCTGATCACCTTTTCTGATCGCCCAGAGCTGCC
>JBHAZZ010000004.1:0-21705 GCA_041781275.1 Moraxella sp. | reverse complement strand
TTCATCTTCTGTATAGCCCTGAATAAGTTCTGGTTTATCAATAAAACTATCATAAGGGCTTTTGATAGATAGTAGGGTTTGAACTAAATTGCTCATAAATTACTCCTAAGGTGTTGTGCCTGTTGAACTATGTTCAATGTGTGTGGTAAACGAGACACTAAGCGTTTTATAAAGCTATACAATCAACCAAATACACACCACATCAAGTTATTTTATTCTGACTATTGGAAGTCTTATCAAGAGATTATCCCAAAACATAAGTGCTTACAAAGCAAGAAAGAGACTTTTACCATAGAAGGCTATAACAGCTTAATCAGACGCTTCTTAGCAAGATTAAAAGAAAGACTAAGTGTTATTCTAAGTGTCAGCATATAATAAAAACTCTCTTAATCTGCTGTTTGCTAAGTGGAATGGGGAGTTGTATATAGTTTAGTTACAATGCTTAAAAATTTATGCACATTCAAAAGTAATTTTATGCACGTTTTTTTTTGCGTCTTACAGTGGTCAGATTTAAAATACTTAATCATAAAAAAACCACATCAAAACTTAAGTTAAAAAACCTAAGCTAAGATGTGGTTTTATGACGACAGTTTATGATCCTACGATGTCCACAGGGGTATTAACCACGTCTTTTTTGGCGCTGTCGGCACGTTTACTTTGCAGGTCAAGCAGATACGCTTCATCAATATTGCCTGCCACATACTTGCCATCAAACACCGAGCAATCAAAGGCGTCTACACGGCTGTATTTGGTGTTATTGACCGCATGAATCAAATCGTCCAAATCTTGGAAAATCAAGCGATCCGCCCCGATGATTTGGCACACTTCTTCCACACTGCGCCCCGAAGCAATCAGCTCACTACGCACCGGCATATCAATGCCATAAACGTTAGGATAAATGACAGGCGGCGCAACACTGGCAAAAAATACATTTTTGGCACCTGCATCTCGTGCCATTTGCACAATTTCATGGCAAGTTGTTCCCCGCACGATGGAATCGTCCACAAGCAATACGTTACGATTTTTAAACTCTAACGGAATGGCATTGAGTTTTTGGCGCACCGATTTTTTGCGTTGCGACTGCCCTGGCATGATAAACGTGCGCCCGATATAACGGTTTTTATTAAAGCCTTCTCGGTATTTGACATTCAAATGTAAAGCAAGCTCAAGAGCGGAGTTACGAGACGTGTCCGGAATTGGGATCACCACATCAATGCCATGATCTTCGCCCCACTCACGCAAAATGCGTTCGGCAAGTTTTTCGCCCATGCGCATACGGGCTTTATGCACCGAAATGTTATCAATGATGGAATCAGGGCGAGCAAAATACACATATTCAAAAATACAAGGCGTATGCTTGGCAGGGGTAACGCACTGTTTGATGTGCAAGTTATGATTTAAATCAATAAACACCGCTTCACCAGGGGCGATGTCTCGCACAATCTCAAAACCCAACGCCGTCAGCGCCACCGACTCAGACGCTATCATGTATTCTGTGCCACTGCTGCTTTCACGTTTGCCATACACCAAAGGACGAATGCCGTTAGCGTCTCTAAAAGCAAGCATACCATGACCTGCAATCATCGCCACCACCGCATACGCCCCTTGACAGCGATGATACACTGCCTTTAATGCGTTAAAAATGTCATCGGGGGTCAATACAGGCTTGGTAAATTCTTGCAATTCGTGCGCAAAAATGTTTAATAGCACTTCTGAATCTGAGTCCGTATTTAGATGACGGCGATCTTTTTCGTACAGTTCTTTGGCAAGCGCTTCAGCATTGGTCAAATTACCATTATGCGCAAGGGTGATTCCATAAGGAGAGTTTACATACAATGGCTGTGCTTCGGCGGTGCTAGACGTGCCAGCGGTTGGATAACGCACATGACCAATGCCAAAATTACCCACCAAACGCACCATGTGTTTGTTTAAAAATACATCACGCACCATGCCGTTATCTTTACGCAAATACAGGCGACCGTCTTTTAAGGTGGCAATACCTGCTGCGTCCTGCCCCCGATGTTGCAACATCGTCAGACCATCATATAACATTTGATTTACAGGTTCGTAAGCACAAATACCAACCACGCCACACATAGGTTACTCCAAAAAAATAAAATAAAAATAAATCGTTAAGCAGTTATTTAAGATTATCGCTCACGGTGTCTTTTAAATCGCCTGCCACATCGGTCGCCAACTGTTTGGCAATCGGGGTAAAGGGCAATAAACTTTGAGCGAGAGAAGATTGATGAAAACTGGGTAAATGAACCAACACAGGCGACAACACACCAAGCACAATCAATACTTTAATCAAGCCTTTGGCTGCCCCCAATACCCCGCCAAGCAGTTTATCAAGCAAGCCAAGACGTAAAAATTTTAACATTTTGACCAAAATATAAGCGATGATTTGTCCAAGTATCAAAATGACAGTTGCCGCCGCAAAAAACGCCCACGCCGTTTGCAACAGCTCACTGTCCGCCAACGAAGCAAATAAAGGTGATAATGGCACTGCCAACGCCGAACCCACCACCAAAGCAAAAAACCAAGCCGCCAGTGATATGGCAGTTTTTACCGCTCCTGCCATCAAGCCCCGCCACATACCAAGCAAGATGATGACAAGAATGCCGATATCAAACCCTGTCAAGTCAAATCCTTAAATCCAGCGATGGCTTGCACGCAGTCCAATACCAACGCAGGGCCTTTATAAATCAGACCAGAGTACACTTGTACAGCGCTTGCTCCTGCTTTGAGTTTTTTGACCGCCAACTCGCCTGAATCTATGCCGCCAACGCCAATCAAATCCACTTTATCGTCCAAACGCTTGGCAAATTCTGACAAAATGACCGTGCTTTGATGACTTAACACCCTGCCCGACAATCCGCCTGCTTCTTCGGCGTGTTTGTGATCTTCTACGCCCGTGCGTTTGATGGTGGTGTTGGTAGCAATCAGCCCATCAATGTCAAACTGAATCACCCTATCGGCAATTTCATCAATTTGATCTTCTTCCAAATCGGGGGCGATTTTTAGCGCCACAGGCACATAAAACCCATAATCGGTCGCCAAACGGCTTTGACACTCTTTAATGCCCGACAGCAAATAAGACAAAGACTCCCCACCTTGCAAATCTCGCAAGTTTTTGGTGTTGGGGCTTGAAATGTTGATGGTGATGTAACTGGCATAAGGATACACCCGCTCCATGCAATAGACATAATCATCTAACGCATTTTCTACAGGCGTTACGGCGTTTTTACCGATATTGATACCCAGCACGCCTTTATATTTGGCACGTTCTACGTTTTTGATTAAAACATCAACGCCATGATTATTAAAGCCCATGCGATTGATGATTGCCCCATTTTCAGGCAAGCGAAACAGACGGGGCTTGGGGTTGCCATCTTGAGGCTTGGGAGTTACCGTACCAATTTCCAAAAAGCCAAAACCAAGCTCCGCCAACGCATCAATATAAGCGCCGTTTTTGTCTAAGCCTGCCGCCAGCCCCACAGGATTGGCAAGACGCACCCCCATACAAAAAGTGGGTAATTCTTGTTTTGGATAGGCAAAGCCCAACAAATGGGCTTTATGGGCTTTTTGTAATAAATTTAACGTCAAGTCGTGAGCTTCTTCAGGGTCAAGACGAAACAGCCAAGGGCGTAAAAACAGCGAATAAGACATGGTAATTTTACTTTATTTAAGATAACAATAAATTATAGCACAAAGCGACCGCCCATCATACGCCCCAAACAAATTAGTGCGCAGTAAGGCTTTTTTAAGGCTGCTTAGGGCTAAATCTGTCAATTTCTCGCCCCAACTGTGGCAAAACATCAATCACATCAAGCACCGCCACGCCTGCCAAATCAAAACCAACAGGGGGCAAAGCGGTCAAAACAGCCACCATTTTTGCCACAATGGGCATATGACAGACCACCGCCACACACCCATCATCACCAGATAAATGGTGGGCGTTTAGTAAATTTGCAATGTCTTCTAAGCCTTTTTGTGGATCGTCATCGGGGGTAATGCTACTTAGGCTAAATAGTGGCACGGTTTGAGCGTCCGCTTGTAAGGTTTCTTGTAAAATTTGAGCGGTTTGCCACGCCCGATTAAAGGGGCTAGAAATGATGGCGCAAATAGGATAACGCCCTTTTAGATAACTGGCGGTTTCATGGGCTTGCTGCCGTCCAAAATCGGTTAAGTTTCTTCCTGCGTCATCAGCACAATAAGCGGTCGCTTGTCCATGACGCACAAAAATCAATTTCACGCTTTACTCCTTATCGTCTGGGGATTTGTTTTTTGGTTTGCGCTCTTTGCTGTTTTGTAGTACTTTGCCCAACTCTGCCGACAATCTGGCATTACTTTCATCGTGTGGCATGACAAATTCCACATCACTGCGAAACCCTGTTTCCATCAAATTTAACGCCACACCAAGCGCCGCTTTGTTTTCATAAAGCACCGCATACAGCGCATGAGTGATTGGCATATACACACCCAACTGACTTGCTTTTTCGTGCACTTCTTTGATGGTGTTAATCCCTTCGGCGGTTTGACCCAGTTTTTTGATGGCATCTTCTAGGGCAATGCCTTTGCCAAGCATATTACCTATTTGATAATTGCGGCTTAAAGTAGAATTACAAGTGGCATAAAGATCGCCCACGCCCGACAGCCCCAAAAAGGTCAAAGGATTTGCACCGACCGCCACCCCAAAACGGCTCATTTCTGCCAGCGCTCGAGTCAACAGCAAAGCCTTGGTGTTTTCACCGACATGATAGGCGTTTGCCATACCCATTGCCACCGCATAAATGTTTTTGAGCGCCCCACCAAGCTCCACGCCCTTAACATCATCGGACGCAAACACCCGAAAAAAGGCGCTGTGCAAAGCGGTCTGCACCGCCGTTCTTAGTGGCTCAGAATGACTGGCTATCACTGTGGCAGACGGCATATTATCCATGATCTCCGCCGCCAAATTAGGTCCACTAAGCACCCCAAAATTCACCTGTGGCAACTCTTCTTGAATGATTTCACTCATCAGAGCAAATGACTGCTTTTCAATGCCTTTGGTCAAAGAAATGACCGCTTGATGAGTGATATAAGGGGCGATGTTTCGCAATGTTTCTCGCACCGCCGAACTTGGCACCACCACCAAAATGATGTCTTTGTCTTTGACACTTTCAGCAAGATCATGGCTGAATTTCAAGCGCAAATCCAGTTTATGATTGGGCAAGTATTTTTTGTTGATGTGTGTTTTTTGTAGTGAACGCACCATGCGCTTATCTCGTACCCACATGGTAACTTGACAGCCGTTTTTGGTGGCAATGTTTGCCATCGCCGTACCAAAGCTGCCACCACCCAAAACCGCAATGCGCAGCGGGTTTGTCATGTCTTTGGGGGGCAAAGACACGCCCAAAGCTTCAGGGTTTACTGTTTTTTTCTTAAACCCTGTGATTTGTGCCAAATTTGCCCAAATGCCACTTTGATCGGCTGCCTGCTCCAAGCTTTCTATGCTTTCTTGTCCTGTTTTTTTGGCTTTTTCTAAAAGGTGTTTGGCTTCATCTAACCCCTGCTGAGCCACATCAACGATTTCTTGCTTGCTTTTGGGTAATTTCATGGCAATACTCAACTATTTTACTGCGATGGTTTAAGGCTATTTAAACGTTACAAAATTTTCTAAATTTACCGCTTCTTTTTGTGGCATAACCACATCACTAGAACCGACATAAATAAAACCACAAATGTCGTCCTTATCTGCAACATCAAAATACGCCTTGACACACGCATGATTCATCAAATCGCCCGAACGCCAAATGCTGTCATAACCAAACGCCTTCACCGCCAATAATAAATTTTGGATCATCGCCCCTGTGCTTAACAGTTGTTCAAAGGGCGGTACTTTGTCGTGGGGCTTAGTGTCGGTGGCAACCATGATGATCATCGGCGCTCTTTTGGGCATATTGATGAGTTTGGTACAAGTGGCATCGTCCAAGGTTTGCCCTTCTGCTTTTGCCTTTTGGGTGCCTGCCTGTAGCAACACCTGCCCAAATTCGTCCAAAGCTTCGCCCGTCAGCACCGTGATTTGCCACGGCTTTAGCTGTTTGTGGTCGGGAGCGGTAAATGCCGTTTGCAACATCAAAGACAGCTCTTCTTTGTTTGGCATGGGTAAGGACAATTTACCAATGCTACGGCGGTCATGTATGGCTTTTAGGATTTCGTGTGTCATCATTTGTTCACCAAATTAATCCAGTTTATGTTCTTGCGATAAATAATCTTCTGATTGCATTTCCAAAAGACGGGAGCGAGTACGTTCAATTTCAAATGCCAATTTTTCCCCTTGATAAATGTCCAAAATAGACTGTTCGGCACGAATTAATAATTTGACTTTGCGATCATAAAATTCATCTACCAAATAAATAAATCGCCGTGTGGGATCCATAAAGGTATCCGTCAATGCAGGAATATTATCAATCAGCACCGTATTATAATTATTGGCAAGTTCAATAAAATCAGCGGCGCTTCTAGGCTGCATACAAAGCTGGCGAAACTCCACCAGCAGCATGGTTTCGGTGCGTTTTCTGATCTCAATGGGACGCTCGCCAATGGTGATGGGCGTGGTCATGACCGCTTGATTGCCCGCCAGTGTACAAAAACGCTCGTCAAGCCAACCATCGGTATCTTTGGACAATGGCGAAACATAAAGTTTGGCTTGTTTTAATAAACGCAACCGATAATCCACACCTGCATCAATGTTCATCACCGTGGTGTGTTTTTCTACTTGGGCAATGGCAGGCAAAAAACGATTGCGGTGAATGCCATTTTTATAAAGCCCAGACGGTTCAATATTAGATGTCGCCACCAAAGTAATGCCTTTATCAAACAACATGGTGAACAAATCACCCAAAATCATGGCATCAGACACATTAGAAACAAAAAATTCATCAAAACAAATCACATGGGCTTCATTATGGATAATGTCCGCCACTTTTTTGAGCGGATCAACTTGCCCACGCAGCGCCACCAGCTCTTTTTGTACCCTTTGCATAAAATGATGAAAATGTAGGCGCATTTTCTTTTTGATGGGCAAGCTGTCATAAAACATATCCATCAGCCACGTTTTGCCACGACCTACCCCACCCCACATATAAAGCCCCTTGGGAGCGGTGGTAGTTTTGGTTTTAAACAAACTGGCAAAAAATCCTTGGTTTTTTCCTTGCTCATTGTCAATAATGTCGTGATACAACTTATCTAAATATGCCACGGCAGCGGCTTGCACGTCATCACGGCTAAAACTTCCTGTTGCCAGTGCTGATTCGTATTTTTGTAAAGGGCTTTGGGCGCTACTCATAAAACTTTCCTTTGGTCATCATGTTGTTTGTGTTTGGTCATCAATATAAACATCAATTTCTTGCAATACTTGCTTTAACTCATTGAGTTTTCCATGAAAAAAGTGAGTGGTGTCGGGCACAATTTTATAAGGCAAAGCAAATTTTTGGGCAAAAGCGTACATACTGCTTGGCTGAACAAATTCGTCTTTGTCGCCATAAATCACATACGTTGTCTTGGCATCTAAGGTCAAACCCTGTGGGTTATTTTTTTCAATGGAAGGTGCTATCAGCACTGTTTTGATAAGTTCAATGTCGGGCACTTGAAAGCCATCTGGATAATTTTTGGTCAATACAGCGCCCGCCACTTGACAGGCAATAAAACCGCCAAACGAAAAACCGCCAAGCCACAGTTTTTTTGCCGAAGTTTGCGCCAGCGCCCACGATAACACACAAAGTGCGTCCAAAAATTCGCCATGCCCGTACATCATTTCACCGCTAGAATGCCCAACCCCCCGATAATTAAAGCGCACCACACTCATGCCCTGCGCTCGGCAATGACGGTACAAAGTGGTAATCACCTTGCTCATCATGTTGCCCCCTGCTTTTGGGTTGGGGTGTAATAAAAGCGCCAAAGTATCGCTGTCTGTCAATACTGCGTCCACTTCTAGCACGCCTTCTGCCATAATGTGCGGGGCTAAAATAAGTTGGGTGGGCTTTAGGGGTCGTAACATACGGCAATTGATCTTAAAAATTTGCCTATTATAGCACTTTTAAGGAAAAATTTTTAAACTTTAGCTTGGGCGTGTCTGTGTCTAAAATTTATACTCAAAAATCGTTTTTAAAAATTCAAAAAATTTAGGAGCTGAAGTAGATAAGCCCCAACGCTCACACCTTTGTCTCAACATTTTAAGCCTATCAAATGGTGTTTCGTGGTTAACTCTAAACTCACATTCTTTTAAAAAAATGGAAATGTTTTTTGTCAATACAAGTATTTACCAAGAATGCGTTTAGCTTGTCGCCAAAAGTTTGCTTGTGCCTAGTGTGATTGCTCACAAATTCTTTAAGGTGGTTTATTCTAACGTGCTTAAAATCATAACAAAATAACTTTCATCAAGTTTTATTTCACCATCAAAGGGTTCTTTGATTTTCAAACTTAAATGATGGTCTATCATAAGACGGACTTTATGGTAAAATAATATGGCTGTATCAGCCCCATATTTTTAATGTTTTTATGTATATTTCATGCTTTTATTGATGTTTTGTTCATGAAACAAAAAATAGCATAAAACCTACTTTTGATATGGATATTGCTGATGATTGAATATCGGTATCTATCTCTATAATAATAGAGTAATCAAGACAGCTATAGCTGTAGGCTAGATTAGAGCAATAAAATCCAACAGATCCAATTCTTACTTCCCCTGAAGAATTTACCTTTGTGGTCGCTACTGCTGGCGGTGGCTATTGTTTTAATGGTACACCTCATAGAAAACATTGATAAAATTGTGAGTATTAAAAAATGAAGAAAATCGGTATTGTTGCAGGCATCATCGTTTTAACGCCCATTCTTATGTGTTTAGAGTACTATTTTAGAAGTTTTGAAATAGCAGATGGTGTAAAAATCAAAAGAATGATAAATGGCGATTATTATATTGTTTATCAGGGGACTAAAATAGGGGGAATCATTACAGCTGTTGATAGTTGGTATATTTATCAGCATTATGTTCATGGCTCAACAACCATCGAAAACACAGGTGATGATATTATATATTTTCTAATAGATGTTTGTAGTAAAGAAGTTTATCAAACGGAAGATTCTAGCAAATTTTATTCTTATCTTGAGGAAAAAAATATACCTGAAGATCAGATGGGTAATTATATGAGTGGCGATAATGTGATTGATATGAGAACACACCAAAATAAATACAACTATAACTATCACTGCCTATAATCTCACCCCCATCTTATGTTAAACCCTAAACCATGAAATCATCCACTGCCATGGGTAAAATCAGTAACTTTACTTATAATATCGGTATAAGTTTCAATCAAAAGGATAGAGCTTTACCATATGGGGTTGTTATAAAAGCCATTTATCAATTTTAATAGCATTATGGAGATTAAGTAATAAAAGATTGCAGATATTCATAATATATATGCAGCAAGCTTTTATGGTTTTCATCAAGGCGCAAATTAAAATTTGTATTCATGATGCCGTCTTAACAAAATCATTTTATGATTTCTTGCTAAGAAAGTAAGATAATTTTGCAAAATTTCAATAGAATGCAATGGTTATGATAACTTTTGGTGAATGGTTTATGCTATTATAAAATGGTTTGTTTTTATTCATTTTTATCCATAGTGTACCTAAGATTATGTTAAATAAATACCTAAAAATTGCCGCCCCCACATTCATTGTATTGACCTTGGCTGCCTGTCAAAGCACGCCAATAGGCCCTGTCATCGCCAAAGCCGACAATACCTTTGAAACCATCGGACTTGGCGCAAATAAAATCAAAGCCCAAGAATCCGCCCTAAACAACGCCAAAAAATCCTGTGGCTATAAACAACCCATCGTCATCAAAGACACCCTAGTTTATAACGGCGTTGTTGATGAAAAAATGGGGCGTGCCGTAGAACAAGGCATTGGCATATTAAGCTCTGTTTTTGGCAATAAAACACCGGACATCAGTCGTGATGACGATTATGAATACCAAATCAGCTTTAAATGTCAGTGATTTATTGTACCTTTATAATCATAATGTAAGCCCTGTTTGGCGAATGGTCGGTTGATTGATTGCTTGTATCAGGGCTTTTTCGCTGCTATAAATACTGACGCTTTTTTTGGCTCGGGTAATGGCGGTATATATCAATTCTTTGGATAATAATCGGCTGTTGTCTTCATGAAAAACCACCGCCACATTATCAAATTCTGAACCTTGGGATTTATGAATGGTCATGGCATAAGCGGTGGCTATCATATTATCATCTAATAAGCTTACCGAAAAAACTTTTAATTCTTTTGCCAAAAAATATACCGACAATTCATTGGCTTTATTACCGCTTTGCAGACAAATACCAATATCCCCATTATATAATCCCAAATCATAGCGATTTTTTAATACCATCACCACCCTACCATGATACCAAGGCGAATAATGCGCTTGCATGGGTGGCAATCCCAAAAATTCCCGATGGGCATGACGAATATAATCATTGATTTTATGATCGCCCCAATGCGACAAATGCGAAGCGGTTAATATGCGATATTGATTAAATGTGTCCATAAGTTTTTGGACAGAGTGCTGTTTTTCAATGTCATTTTGACGATAAAATTTAAATCTTAATGATTTGGTCAGCGTAAAAAAACTGATGGTTTGATTGTCTGTTTGATAAGGCTGCGCCAATACTTGATAAAACTCATCTAATGCCAAACTTGACGTATTGGATTTTTTGATGTCGGTAAATGATAAATTATCTTCTTCATGAATGACTTTCATGACATTTTCTATATCGTGATTTTGTTGTCGGTCATTAACCAACCTTGCCAGTCTTCCTATACCAGAATCGTGATTAAATCTTTTGCTTTGGGTTAATTCCACCAATGAATGAGTAAACATTGGTAAACGGCATAAATCCGCCAACACCGCCCCTGCATCTACCGCTGACAATTGATGGGCATCTCCCAATAAAATAACCCTAGCGCCCTGCTTGACCGCCATAAATAACAACATTGCCAGCTCCACCCCCAGCATGGACGCTTCATCAACAATAATCATCTCATAAGGCAAAGGATTGGCTTTATTAAAATGCGGCACGCCTTGCATACCAATGCCCAAAAGCCGATGAATGGTCATGGGTTCAGGCAGTTGAATGTCGTGTTTTTCTTGTAGGGCGTTTTGTAAACTCTCTGCCATACGCTGCGCTGCCTTACCTGTTGGGGCAACCAATGCCAACTTGGGCGTGTCTTTTGCCAAGACTTGAGTTTGATAAATGGCTTTGACGATTTGAGCAATGGTAAATGTCTTTCCCGTCCCCGGTCCGCCAGTAATTAAACTAAAAGCATGATAAGCAATAATATTTAATGCGTTTTTTTGTTCATCATTTAATAAAGCACTGACGTTATCCAATGCGATGGGCGTAACTGATGTTTGACTAATCTGCTGCAATTGTGTCAATAAAAACTTTTCAGATTTATAAATACGCCCAAGCCAAAAATAAAATTTACCATTACCAAAACATACCACGATTGGTTTATCATGATGTTTTGGATCTTGGGTGAAAAAACGTTGATAATCCAAAGAATCAACAAATTTTTCTAAATCTCCCATTAATTTATGCTGGCTATAAAAATAAAAACGCAAAAGCCATAATAAAATATCGGATAATTCGTGTTTTATGTTGGTATGCATGACACTATTTGTATCATATCTGACTGGATTTAATAATAAAGATTTGTCATAAGATTCACGCAAACTTTTTTGCACATCATTGATGTATGCTTTTAAAAAAACGTCATCATTTTTATGTTCATCTATTTTTTTAAAAATCTTCTCTATATTAAAATCATCTGTCAAATAATTATTCAAATAACCAATAGCAGGTTCCATAATTGCCGCTTGCCAAGCTTTATAAGATTTATCGTCCAAAGTTTGATTTTTTAATACCAGTACAGTATCGCCTTCATCTAAAGCATGACCGATAACAAAATATAATAAATAAAAAATGCTTTGCTGCACGTTATTAATGTACTTATTTTGATGATTATTTAAATCGTGATTGCTTTTTAGTCGTGCATTAATATAATGACTGATGTTTTGTTTATTATTCATCATCAATTAATTTCCAAATAATGTGTCCAATTTTAAAACCAACGCCATGGGTATTTCCCAACTGATATGACCCAGCCTATCATCTAAGCTGTCCACACCCCGTAAAAATACAAATTCCACCTTCCCCAAATACTTTATTTCATTGCCCGCATAATCTGCAATTTTTAATTTTAATAAACGGTGTAATGCCACTTGATAAACACAAGCCTGCAACCAATAACCGTTGGCAGACATGACATTTTCCAAATTGTCGCCATGATAATCACTTAAGCGGTCGCTGACAAAGTTTGATTTATAATCCACCACATAAAACTTGCCTTTGTGTTCATAAATCAAATCAATTTCGCCTTTTAGAAATTTATAATACTCATCACGTTTATCGTCTTCTATGACAATATTTTTATCGCCGTATTGTTGAAATAATTCATTTAATTCACGAATATTAAAGCTTTTATTAAGACCCAAAGTAAAACTTAATTCTCTGGCATAACTGCCATCTTGCAAACTTAATAAATTTGTTCCCGATGTCATTGGAGAATGAACGATGTTTGATATCCACTCAACCAAATCATGATGTTGGCTGTTTTTATCCTTTTCATCATTTAATTGATAATCACTAGAAAAATTATCAAACATACCCATTGTTTTAATGATACCATCTATTTTTTTACTGATGTCTGCGCCATCGTTTGGATTTATCATTTGTAATATCTTATGCAAAAATATTCCTGCGTCTGTGCCTTTTTTAAAATAAGCACGAATGTCATTATTTTTGTAGTCAATATTTGTGATGGTATTTTTGCTGTGTAAGTTTTTGATGGATTCGTTTTCCCCATAATCATCTTGCTGTGATAATTGTCCCATCAGCGCTGTGGCACTGGTGGTGGTCGCTTTCATAAAACTGCCACGAGAAAATACGTCTTCCCAATCATAATATTCAATCGCCAAAGGCTCTTCGTGTCGGTTAATGTATTTTTCTTGTCTTAAATCCTGACACAAAGCCAAAGAAATATGCCCAATTTTATCTTTTAGACGTTCAGGCATATCCGTATTTTTATTATTTGTCATTTCTAGCCACCATAATAATGGTCGCTGATCTTTTTGTTTGGATAAACTGCTATGATTAAATATCACAAAACATTGATCTGATGCACGAGTTAATGCCACATACATGAGTCTTCTTAATTCGTCTACTTCTTCTTGAATGTCTTTATTTTTATAATAGTTTTTATCATCACCTTTTGTTGATGTCGGCGATAATCTGCGCATGCCAAATTCATCACTATAAGGATAAAATCCTTTATTGAAACCTTTGGGTTTATCATCACCACCCAATACATAAACAATCGGAAATTCTAGTCCCTTGGATTTATGAGTGGTTAATAAATTTATCCCTGTTTCACTGGGTAATACCAACTGTTTATATTTATCACTGCCATCAGGTCTTTTTATCATGTCCATAAACCATGTCAAAAAATGCGTTTCATGAATGTGCTTTAGGCTTTGCTGCATACTCATTAATTCGCTTAATTGCCATAAATCCGACATATATCGCTCGCCTTGTATGGCGATGTTTTCCCATAAAGTTTTATTTTGTTTTTCAATATGAAATTCTGACAAGGGATTTTTTAATAAACAAAAATTTAACATACTGGCAATGCCATATTGATGAAATTTTTGTTTGGCACTCTTTAAAAAAATCATTAATGCCGTATAAACATCACCCCCTTGTTTGATGATATGCTGGCTTTCTGATAAACTTAAATTAAAAAACGAAGACGTCAATAATGATCCCATGTTTTTATTGGTTTGATGCATGACTGCAAGCAATAATTGATACATTTCTTTGGCGGTTTTGGTACTAAATACATTGACATCTTGTGGGGTGATTGCCGAAATGGATAATTCCCCCAAAGATCTTTTGATTGCCATCAGATCTTTATATGTTCTTGCCAATACCGCAATGTCGCTTGGCTTAATATTTCTGGTTTCTTTGCCGATATCTATGATGTGTCCGTCTTGTAATAAACTATTGATGTGTCTGGCAATCAATGTATAATTTTCTTTATCTTTATCGTGCTTTTTATTTTTGTCATCTTCTTTATTGTCATTAACGGATAAAATATTAAGTGGATGATTTGTCAAATAATCAGGTAATTCGCCACTTTCTTTATATTTCCATGATGTGGATTTTTCCATATTGATTGCGGTGATGGTTTGGTAAAAAATCCTATCGCCCAAATTGGCATGATTTTCTCTGTCTTGTTTGTTATTATTAATAAACCATTGATTTAATACATCAACCAATGCCTGATGAGAACGGCGATTATACGTCAAAGACAATCCATGATTAAGTATCGGTTTTTTTTGTTCACCGTCTGACCCATAATGTTTAATAAAATTATAATTGGCAACGTCGCCACCCCGAAAGCGATAGATTGCTTGTTTTGGGTCGCCCACCAATAATAAAAACCCATAATTTTTTTTATCTTTGCTTCGTTCTTGAATCATAGGGTCAAGATACATAAGTCTAATCAGTTCACTTTGTAATCCGCTGATGTCTTGTGATTCATCAATCAATGCCACAGGATACAAATGACGAATATGACGGGTTAATTCAACATTATTTCTTAGTGCTTCTGTCAAACGCACCATCTGAAAGGTAAAGGTGCTTTGATTTTGGTTTTCTAGTTGCTGTTTGAGTTTTATTTTTACCTTTTGAGCAATTTGCCAATAAAGCCAAGATTGATAATCGTTTGCAATGTTTTCTAACTCATCAGTTAATGTATGTAGTTTTTTAAATGATAAAATGGGTAATTGATGAAATTTTGCTTTTTGCTCATCATATCCTTTTTTAAACAAATTGTCTTTGTCAATATCATTTAATTTATTAAACAGTTGCTTAGTATCTTTAGGCAATTTATCTAAAAAATTTTCTTGATGTTTTTTAATGGTACTGATGATATTAGGCAATTCTTTAAGATTGTTTGTGATGACTGCTCTACCATTCATGCCTTGTTTTTTGGCAAATTCCACATCATAATAAGGCTCAAATCCTGATATGTCCATACACGTCATTTCATCTAAACATAAAAAAAACGCTTGCACATTTGCGTCAGTAATTTCTTTTGGTACATCTATTTTTGCCCCATAAAACTGCAATACTATATTAACGGCATCATACGCTTCATTCACATTACCAAAAATATTTTTATTCAATATTTTATATAATTTAGGATTTTCGTTGGCAACTTTTTGATGGGCAAATCTAAGTTCGTCATGAATTAGTGATCGGGTTAATTCTTCGCTGTCTGTGCTGATTTGTGTGTCTGTTTGATAACTTAATTCTGCAGAAAATTCTTTTAACAGTTTTTGCGCCAAACTGTCCAATGTGCCAATAAATAGTTTATCCAAAGTCGCCAATAATAATGACAGCCGTCTTAATGCCAAATCCAAAGCTCTGGCGTCTTCGTTATTTAATAAAAAAGAAAGCAAATACAAATTAATGGGATCGTCATATTCATTGATATAAGCTTCTTTTGCCTGCGTCATTATCTGTTGCAATATTTCATTGCCATCAAGCAAAGATGTTTTATCAAACCAATCAGGACACACATCATGCATACCAATCAGCCACTGCAAATAGCGATAAAACTGACTTAAACGCAGCTGTAATCGCTCTTGCATTTCACTGGCAGCGGCTCTGGTAAATGTTGTAGCAATAATACGTTCTGGCGGATATCTTTTTTCTACCAAAAGTCTTAATAAAATTCCTGTCAATGTCCATGTTTTTCCTGTGCCTGCCGACGCTTCTATTAAATATCCACCCGTCAAAGAACAGGCAATGGCAGGAATATTTTTATCTATCAAAGAAGTTTTTGTGATTTGATGTGTCATGGCGTTATTATGCTTAATAATTGTCTTAATCCAAAACTTGTATAAAATCTGTCATGTTGGCAAGTAATGCTTTCATTAATGGCAAAGTGTCATAAAATACTTCTACACAATTTTTGTCTTGTAATATAAATTGCCAATCTGGATGATAACTGCTGTCTGGTGAAATAAAGCCTTTGTAAGTATTACTTTCTTTTTCTAGCCATTTTAATTTTGACACATCAATTTTGTAATTGATGACATATTCAAGACCGTCATGGACATTAATCGGCAGTGGATTTTGTTTGGCATATTCAAACATCGCCACCAAATTGATTAGCCATAACTTTGCCAATTTTTTTTCTACTGGCATAAAGGCAAATAACGTACTGTTTTCATAAACAAAATTATCGCTCTTACTGCGATAAAATTTCCATATACTGACCGCTTGAGCTACTTTATCATCTGTCAAAATTAATTGCCAACATAAATGCTGAAAAAAGCAAGAAAATAAATGTTGAGCACTGACCTTTTTTGGCAAAATATTTAACCAAATGTCTTGTGTGGCGTTTGGTATTTTTGCGGTGATTTGATAATGAAATTCACCAAAATTTAAAGCAATTTCTTGATCGCTGGTTTGGGTAATATAGGCAGAATAATGATTGTCTTTTTGTAGGGCGTGCGACAGTTTTTGCAAATTCAAAAATGATAAATTTTTTAATGATTCTTTAAAATCATTCACCACATCAAAAAATTTTTTTAATTCATTGCTTGGCAGTGTCAATCTAGGAACACCAGCAGGAATCAAATCATCATAATAAAGCGCCATAAATGACTGCAAATGCTGTTTTTGTTTTTCATCTTGACTGCTGTCAAACATGGTTTTGATATGAGCCAATAAACGATGATGGTTTAAATTTTCTAGACCTATATTGTCATCAAATGTACCAAAACTTGCCAATTCAATGAATAATTCATGAAGCCGATATACGCCCAAATTATCCAATACCAACGGTTCATCACGCTCATCATCATCGCCTTCTTTAAAAATATTAATTTTTTCTTGTAAAAAAACTTTGGCAGGCGATTTGATGGTTTGTAATACGCTTAATATTCTTTCTTGACCGCAAGGAATATTAAAATCATGACTGAATTTGCTGATTTGTTGATTTTGTACACTGACATCTTGTGATGATAAATGCAAATTTTGAGTCAATGCGTCCGCAAAGTTTTTTAGGGCTGCCTTATCAGGCAACGTTACTACCTGCGTTTTTGGGTGATGGGGATTGTCCAGCACTTGACGCACCGAACACCAAAGCCGTGGCGGTGGTAGCGATTTGTTATTTTTTTGTTTATTTTGCGTAATTTGCTCACTCAAATAATGGTATAACTCATCTAAGTCGTGCGTGTCTTTGGCAGTATTTGGGATTTGATAAAAAACGCTTTGGTCAAAAGCGGTGGGTGCGTGATAGGTAATCAGGTGCTTTTCTAACAAATTTGGTAACATTTTGAGTAGAGACTGACCAAAATTGTCAGATGTATCGCCAAAAACGTTCGTATCATCAGACACTTGCCACAAAGCGTCCGTTTTTAGAAATTCTATCAGCTCACCCACAGGCGACGCTGGCAAAAGCTGGGTTTGCCCGTCCAAACTTAAACCATTATAAAAAATCAGCACCCGATCTTTGGTACACAAAAGTGCGTCCAAAAACGCCCCATTGTCATCATCTTCATTGTAACGGTCGCCACGACGATTGAGCCCTGCTTTCATCAAATCCAGTCTAACCGCCTTGTCCTGACGGGGAAAAGACGCCAAATTCATGTCAAGCATGACCGTCAAACCAAAAGGAATGCTTCTTAACGCCCCAAATCTGGCAAAGGTGATGACTTCGGCAGGCTCGGCACTGATGGCTTGGGCTTTGACGCTGTCGCTTAGGCTTTTTAGCACAAATTTCAGGCTAAGTTTGATGTCATCGCCACTGGGCTTGGTAGTTTTGGTGGTTTTGGTGTGGCTGTCGTACCATTTATTGGCTCGCAAACTTGCCATCATGGCGTTTTTGGTATTAAAAATGGCACGCATGGCAATGCTTTGATGATGAAAAGCAAAATAACGATTGATGACTTGGTGCTCAATGTCGTTGAGCAGTTTGTCCACATAATCCATGCGGTCAAAGGCTTGGCGGTTGTCCGACAGCCCCTGATAAATACAAGTCAATGCCCCAACGATGGGCTCATCAGACAAGCTTACCCCAGACAAAGGCAAAGCCGCTTCACAAAAATCATCTTGGCACTGACTAAAAGGGTGTAACGCTTGGCTTGGCACATCACTTGGCGACACAAACCCAAGCACGATTCTGTCCAGCGCATAACTAAAACTGTAACGAAAATCCCAATCGTTTGGCTCTAAGGTTGCTTTTAGGTGCCATTCATCAAACCCACGGCGAAATCCTGCCCGCTTTAAAAGATCGCAGCCACGTTTCATTTGCTCAAAACTTAAACCAAAACTTTCGTACAACGCAGGGGTTAAGAGCCATTCATAAACTTCTTCGGCATAAAATCTGGCAGACGTATCGCCAAGCAAAGTATAAAACCCAGAAATGGCAAACACCAGCTCATCAATGGCTTTGTCGGTCGTGCCCGTAACTTTGATTGGCAAGTTTAAGCCGTCCACGCCTGCCCCATTTGGAAACACCGAACGAATCAAATCTTCGGCAACCGCCACATCGGGCAACAGCACCACCACATCACAAAGCTGACGGCTGTCGTCTTCATTTAGGTATTTGGCAATCATCAAGCGAGCCACTTCAAGCTGTCTTTTTAGGCTATGACAGGCATGAATGCTTAAGCTTGCGGACGTGTCTTTCAAAGGCAAAGCGGTTTTGGGACGCTCTTTGTCGGCAAGTTTGTCTAGATCGTCGTTTTTTAGGGCGTCAAACAGTTGTTTGGTCATGCGCTCGGCGGTATGGGTATGCGCCTTGGACAACATCAAAATGTCCTGTTTTAGACCGTCCAACACGCTGTTTGCAAGGCTGCCTTCTTTGACATAAGACACGAACGCATCTTGCCACACGATTTGCCAATCTGCACTGTCAGCGCCCCCCGTCATGTCGGCAAGCATGGCAAAAGTCTCCCGAGATTCTTTGCCCAGCCGAGACAAAAGTCCATGTCCGTAATCTTTAAGATAGACGTTATCAGGATTGATGATTTGTTGGGTCAAAAGCCAATTTTTGTCCACGATGTCCGCCCAAAATAACTGCGACGGATTAAAATGAAACAGCACCACATCGCTATAAAGCGACAGCCTTTTTAAAAAATCCAGTTCCACTTGGGGAATTTGTTGCACGGTAAACAAATACAGACATTTTGGTAAAGCTTGCCTAGCAAGATGTTGCACCACTTCGCCACGCTCACCCGATAGCACTTGCCAAAAACGATGTTCTAATTTTTCACGGTACAAATACGTTTGCCCAAACAGCAAACACCAAAGCTTACCTAGCAATCTTTCTAATGCCAAATAATGATCTTGTAGCCATTTGGGAAATTCGCTGTCGTCATCGGCATTATCCGCCGCTGGCTGTATGGTAGAAAACGCCTTATCAAAACGGGCTTTTTCGTCCATCATCGCCTGTACGCTGTCCTTGAGTGATTCGCCTTTTGCCCAAGCCAGTAGCCATTTGGGGCGATGTGTCAAATAACGCACATACACCCGAGACAGCTCATCACACACCTGCCACAAACGTTGTTCTACGATGTTTCTGGTGTTTTCGTCATACAAAGGCTTTAATAAAAAATGCAGTACATCGTCAGGGTCGTCCAAAATGACATACAGACGGTCTTTGATTTGGGCGGACAAATAACCAAAAATTCGCCACTTCATGATAGAAGCGGACAAAAGCGCCACTTCAGGGACAAAAATCGCTTCTTGCGGATAAATTTTGGCGTCTTGTTCCAGTACTTTTTGTATCATTTGCCATTGATATTTGCCCCAAAACTCCGACATAAACAGCGTACTGATACCGACTTTGGTGGCAATGGTTTTGCCAAGCCACTCGCCCAGCACCATAGACGGTACAATCACCACAAACGGCGAAAAAACCGACAAACCCAATGTTGGGGCGGTGTTTTTTTTGTAACAATCAATCAAATGATCAATCAATGTGTCTGTGTCGTTGGACTGAATGATACGAAACATAACAGCAAAACATAAAAAATTAGCGCACATTATATCCCAAATTGACCTACTCAATCCATTTTTAACAGGTTATAATGATAGGCTATCTTTTTTAATTTTTTGTATAAATTTTATTCAATTTACTCAAAATAACCATTTTAAGCGGAACAACTATGGCTTTTGTACATCTTGGCGTGCGTACTGAATACGCCATTGTGGATTCTATTGTGCGTATTAATGACTTGGTCAAAAAAGCAAGCGCAGACGGACAAACAGCCCTTGGCATTGCAGACTTGCATAATACTTTTGCCATGGTCAAATTTTATAAAGCCTGTCTTGGTGCCAAAATCAAGCCCTTGCTTGGCGTAGAAGTGGTTACGGGCAACGCCATCGATCGCAATGCCGAAGACGACAACTTTAGCGTGATTTTGTACGCCATGAATAACGATGGTTACAAAAACATCTTAAAACTGGTGTCCGACAGCTACACCAAACGCCCGATGGGTGAGCATGGTCGGGTACAAGTCTATACCCCAATCGTTACCAAACAATCGCTATTTACGCACCACGATGGCATTATCGCCATTTTGACGCACCGCTCTGAAGCCACTGTCCCCCTAAAAGGTCATCACCCAGAACGAATGCTAGAGCTTGTCAAGCCTTGGCAAGACGTTTTTGGGGATCGTTTATATCTTGCCATCAAACGCACCCATCAAGGCGACGACAGTTATAACAAAGCCGCCATCATTTATGGATCAAAGGCAGGCATTGCCATCATCGCCCATAACGATGTGCGTTTTATGAACCCAAGCCCCAAAACCGAAGGCAAAGAAGTCGTGGTCAGTAGCGATTTTGACGCCCACGAAGCTCGGGTATGTATCGCCAGTGGTTATACGCTGTCTGACACGACCCGCCCTAAAATTTATAGCGAACTGCAATACTTCAAAACCCAAGAAGAAATGCAGTCCTTGTTTGCCGACTTGCCCCAAGTCATTGAAAACACAAACCTGCTTGCCAGTCGCTGTAACGTAACCTTAAAACTGGGCATTAACGTCCTTCCTGATTTTCCCATACCCCAAGGCGATACCGTAGAAAGCTTTTTTAGACGCACCGCCCAAGATGGCTTAGACGCTCGCCTAAACAAACTTTACCCCATAGAAAATCGTGGCGATGACTGGGCAGACGTACGAAAACCTTATGATGAACGGCTGGCTTACGAATTGGACATTATCCTAAAAATGGGTTTTCCAGGCTATTTTCTTATCGTCATGGACTTTATCCGTTGGGCAAAAGAAAACGGCGTGCCTGTTGGACCAGGGCGTGGCTCGGGGGCGGGTTCTTTGGTGGCATACAGCCTAAACATTACCGACCTTGACCCCTTGGAATACGATTTGCTGTTTGAGCGGTTCTTAAACCCCGAGCGGGTCAGTATGCCTGACTTTGACGTGGATTTTTGTATTAAAGGGCGAGACCGTGTGATTGATTATGTCGCCCAAACCTACGGACGACAAGCGGT
>JBHAZZ010000003.1:0-7475 GCA_041781275.1 Moraxella sp. | reverse complement strand
AGGTGCCTGTTCCAACTCCGGCACCTGTTCCAACTCCGGCACCTGTTCCAACTCCTGCACCTGTTCCAACTCCGGCACCTGTTCCAACTCCGGCACCTGTTCCAACTCCGGCACCGTCGCCAACGCCCAACCCACCCACCAATGATAAACTTGGTGTTTATGTCCCCAAACCCACCACCGATTTTATTGCCAACGTCAAAGACATCGCTTATGGCGCCAAAGGCGATGGCAAAACAGACGACACGGCAGCGATTCAAAAAGCCATTGACGCAGTGGCAGCCAAAGGCGGTGGCATTGTCGATATTCCTGCGGGCAAATACATGATTGACGCAGCGGCAACCAGCGTGCTAGGCCCCGGCTATGTACCACGCAAATCTGGCTTGCAATTAAAAAGCAATGTGATTGTGCGCATGACCGATGATACAGTACTGCAAGTCATTCCCAACAGCGAAGAAAAATACGACATTTTTAACATTCACAATGTGGAAAATGTCGCCATTTATGGCGGCACACTCATGGGCGATCGTCATGCACATCTTGGCGACAAAGGCGAATGGGGCTCCGGCATTATCGTCAGCACCGGCAAAAATGTTGTGATAGAAAACGTAATCGCACGAGATTTTTGGGGTGATGGTATGCAAATCACCGACAGCGGCACTTTGCCACGCACCGCCAGTGAAAATGTAACGGTGTATCAATTTACTGCCGACAACAATCGTCGCCAAGGCATTTCTATTGGTTTTGCCAACAACGTACTGATTGAAAATTCCGTATTTACCAATACTGGCGGTACGGGCGGCACACCGCCAATGGCCGGCATTGATATTGAGCCGGAAAATGCACAGACTGCCAGCAACATCACCATCAAAAATTCACAATTTACCCACAATACCGGCTATGGCATTATTTTGTTGGAGCGTGCGGACGCAGGCAGCGCACAAGTCGCCAATGTGGTTGTGGACAGCAACACCATTCAAGGCAGTGGTGCCGGTATCGTTATCAATAATACCGGTGGGCATATCATCAAAAATAATACCATCAGTGATATTGGTGGTGGTTGGTACTATGGCAGTCAGCATTCGTTGTTTTTGAATGCAAACAGCCATGACAACATGATTTTTGGCAATACGGTACACACTGGCAGCATTGTGGATCGTGGCACCAATAATGATGTGCAAAACAATATTTTTCATTCGGTGGCATTTGTGCGTGGCGAAGCACAAGTGGGAGCAACGCTGGTGGCCGAAACACATAATGATGACGGCATACCCCAAAACCCCACTTATCAATGGTTTGCTGACAATACAGCCATTACCGGGGCGACAAAAAGCAGCTACACCATACAACCTGCGGACACAGGCAAACGCATTCGTGTGCAAGTAACTTTCACCAATAATAAAGGCGAAACCGAAATCACTGATTACAGTGTAACCAGTGCTGTTGTCTCTGGTACAGGCATTGCCGACAAACTCGGCGTTTATGTCCCTGCACCGGCAACGGATTTTGTCACCAACGTCAAAGACGCCGCTTACGGTGCCAAAGGCGACGGCAGTACGAACGACACCGCAGCAATCCAAAAAGCCATTGATGCAGTGGCCGCCAAAGGCGGCGGCATTGTGGAAATTCCTGCGGGCAAATACATGATTGACGGCGTGAAACAAATCAAACTGCAAAGCAATGTGATTGTACGCATGACCGATGACACCACGCTCAAAGTCATACCCAACGATAAAGTTACTTATGCGGTTTTCCGCCTGCAAAATATTGAAAATTCTCATATTTTGGGTGGAACGATTGAAGGCGACCGCTTTGAACACGGCACCACAGCAGGCGAAAGCGGCTTTGGCGTGATGAATTATTCTTCACGCAATGTGGTGATAGAAGGCGTAACCACAAAAAACTTTTGGGGCGACGGTTTTTATGTCGGACGCTATTACCTGAATGAACCGCAGCCTGAAAATCTGGTGTTTTACAACGTAACGGCTGACGCCAATCGTCGTCAGGGTTTGTCAATTACCGCCGGCGATGACATCAAAATCATCAATTCCACGTTTAAAAACACTTATG
The DNA here is from genome assembly GCA_041781275.1 of Moraxella sp. Taxonomy (GTDB): domain Bacteria; phylum Pseudomonadota; class Gammaproteobacteria; order Pseudomonadales; family Moraxellaceae; genus Moraxella. Next base: position 5,408 of record JBHAZZ010000003.1, on the reverse strand, counting down.
GCACCGAGCCGCAATCGGGCATTGACATCGAGCCAAACCCGTCTGAGCACTCTCCGCTGGTCAGACCCGACGGCACCCGAGTAGCCAATACGGTGAGCAATGTACAAATCATCAATTCCGCCTTTGAAAACAACGCCGCCTACGGTGTGATTGCTTCTGCCAACGGTGATTCCGTGATTGAAAACGTGCACATTACCGACAGCCAGTTTTTGGGCAACAGCGACGCTGTTCGTTATAAAAATGTCAAAGGTGGTGAAGTATCAGGCAATACGCTACAAGACCAAGGCAATAAAATCCCCTATTTTGATATTGAAATGGGCGGTTCAAGCGACATTGTGATTGAAAACAACACCACTTACGGCGGACGGATACGCACCAACGAGCACAACGACGCCGTAGGCAACAGCAATTTGCAGCTTGCCAATAACGAAACCCATGCCGCCGTGTATCTGGACGGCGAAGCGCAAGTGGGCAAAACGCTCACCGCACGCATTGAAGACGGCAACGGCGTACCCACACCACGTTTTGTTGATTATCAATGGTTGGTGGACGGACAAGTGGTGGCAGACGCCAGTGGCAAGGACAAAGCGACTTACACCGTACGCCCCGAAGACGCCGGCAAAAACATCAGCGTTCAGGTAGCCTTCCCCGACGGCGGCAATCTTGACAAAACCGTCAATAACGAAAACGTCAGCAGCGATCCGACCATTGCCGTCAGCGGTCAAGGCACATCTGCGCCCACCGATATGTATTTGTACGGTTACATCATTCCGACAGAAGCCGGCGGCAAAATCGGACGACTGGCTGTGCGTGATGGCAAGGACGTGGGCGACAGCTACCGCTTCAATTTCACCGACAACCGCTTTGAAATCAAAGATGGCTACCTGAAACTCAAAGACGGCATACAAATTGCCAGTGGTAGAGCCAGCGTCGGCATTACCGTCATCGACGGCGCCGGCAACAAGCACACCGAAACCTTCACCCTTACCCCAGAAGGTATGCAGCGCACCAGCGACCCGAATAAAGCCAGCGTACACATACACGGCTTTGCCAAAACGGGCGAAACACTCACCGCCCAAGTCGCCGACCGAGACAATGTCAGCAGCGATAACACAACCGGCGCCGTAAGCAGTGGCGTGCGTTACCAGTGGTATGCTGACAGTCAGCCCATCAGCGGTGCTACTTCCGCCACTTACAGCGTTAAGGCAGCAGACGCAGGCAAGCACATCAGCGTCAAAGCCGAATTTACCGACGTTAAAGGCACTGCCGAAAGCGTGGTCAGCCCTGCCACCATGCCCGTGAATGGCTCGCCTGCCAAATTGGGCGTACACGTTCCTGCCCCCACCACCGACTTGGTGGTCAATGTCAAGGACGTCAGATACGGCGCCAAAGGCGATGGCAAAACAGACGACACTGCCGCAATCCAAAAAGCGATTGACGCAGTACACGCCCAAGGCGGTGGTATTGTGGACATTCCTGCCGGCACCTATATGATTGACACCACCGCTTACAAAGGCACTTATGGCGTTGTATCCAGCGACAGCAGCGGTCTGATACTCAAAAGCAATGTTACCTTACGCATGACAGACGACACCACGCTCAAAGTCATTCCTAATGGCGACAAGGGCTACGGTCTGATTACGCTTTATAAAGCAGACAACGCTCATATCTTGGGCGGCACTTTGATGGGCGATCGAGACGAACACCTAAATTTTGTCGGACAATGGGGACATGGCGTGCGTGTGCTGTCGTCTTCCAACGTGGTGATAGAAGGTGTAACTGCCAAAAATCTTTGGGGTGATGGCTTTTTGATTGACCAAAACACCATTGACAGCATGGACAGCGTTCCCACGGACATCACACTTTATAATGTCCTTGCCGACAACAACCGCCGTCAGGGTTTGTCGTTGCTGTCAGGCGAACGGGTCAAGGTGTTAAATTCAGAATTTTCCAACACCAAAGGACATATGCCGCAGGCAGGCATTGACATGGAGCCTGATTTTAATGATGTTTTGCGTGATATTGAAATTCTTGGCAATACTTTTAAAGGCAATTACAGCTTCGGCATCATTGCCAGTAACAGCCAATACGGCAACACCGTGCTAGAAAATCTGGTCATCGCCGACAATTATTTAGAAGGCAACCGCAACGCCATGTGGGTGCTTGGTGTCAATGGCGGACGAATAGAAAACAACACCATCATTCACAGCGATAAATCCGTCTTTTTTAGTGGCGCTCGTGAGCTACTGCTGGACAGCAAAACCCGTAACATCACCGTAACGGACAACACCTTTTATGGCGGTCTTGCCATCAAAGACGAAGGTACAGGCAACACCATCGTCAATAACCACTATAAAGCACTGGTATATATTGATGGCGAAATCAAAACAGGCAGCACGCTCACGGCACGGGTATCCGATGGCGACGGCATAGACAGCAGTGCCATCAGTTATCAGTGGTTTGCAAACGGCACGCCCATTTATGGAGCAACGCAGCGCACCTACACCCCCACCACAAACGACAGCGGCAAACGCCTAAGCGTCAAAGTCAGCTTTAGCGACAACATCGGTCAAACCGAAACAGCACAAAGCCCCATGAGCATTGCCGTGGACAGTGAGCCCATCAACGCCGCCCCCACCTTTTTGTATTTGCGTGAACAAAGTAGCGGCAGCAGCACCAGCCCTGTTGTCATAGAAAACCAAAAAGGCGCAATCGTTGGCAAACTCCACGTCAATGATGACAACTTAGGCGACAGTCATACTTTTAGGGTCAGTGATGAACGTTTTGAAATCAAAGACGGCTACCTGAAACTCAAAGACAACCAAGCGCTTTATCATTTTGCCAATAGCCGAGATGGTAATACCGTACGTTTGCACATTGAAGCCAGCGACCGTGCAGGGGCAAAATTTGTCTTTAGCAACATCGTGGTACAAATTGCAGACGATACGACCTACACCCACCCCAACACCGCCCCCAAAGACATCTTATTAGACGGGGTAAATGTGCCACTTGGCAAGGCAGGAGCAAGCATTGGCAAGTTGCAAGTGGTGGACGCAGACGTTGGCGACACACATAATTTTGTGCTGTCTGATGGGCGTTTTGAAATTGCAGACGGACAGCTACGCCTGAAAGCCGGGCAAATGCTAGAAGGCAGTCCACGCACACTTGCTTTGACCATTAAGGCTTTGGATCAAAACAAAGAAAGCTACAGCGAAACTTTTCATCTAAATGTACAAAACGACCAAGCCGCCCCACTTCCCAAACAAAGCGGTCTTAATCTAGACATCGCCCGTCATTTTTATAGCCCCACCGCCCTAAAAATGTTTATTGATACCATCGCAGAAGCTGGCGGAACGTTTTTGCATTTACATTTGTCCGACGATGAAAATTTTGCAATAGAAAGTGAAATTTTGGGACAAACCACCGCCAACGCCACACAGCGCACTGACGAAGCTTATATCAATAACCAAACCCAAAAACCATTTTTGAGTAATGCACAGCTACAAGACATCGCCCAATACGCCAAAAATCGTGGCGTAGAGCTGATTCCTGAACTGGATATGCCCGCCCACCTCAAAGGCGTGTTAGATTTGTTTGCCCTAAAATATGGCAATGATGAACTTGCCAAAATCCGTGTGGATTATGCTGACAATCAAATCAACTTCCAAAACAGCCAAAGCCAAAAATTCATCAAATCACTGATAGATGAGATCACCGCCAAATTTGGCGACAGCAGTCAGCATTTTCATATTGGCGGCGATGAATTTATGCAAGCCATTGAAAACAATGACAATTATATTGCCTTTGCCAATGACATCGCAAGCCACCTAAAAACCAAAGGACTGGGCGTGCGTATGTGGAACGACGCCGTACTCAAAACATCACTGCCTTTATTAGATGATGACATTGACATCACTTACTGGTATCGGGGCTGGGACAGGGGCGAAGAAACGCTGCGTGCCAGTTTGCCCGAGATCATCGCAGGCGGTCATCAGGTGCTTAATTATAACGCCAGTTATTTGTATCATTTGCCCGAAGATTGGCATTACAGTTCTTTTAATCAAAGTGATTTTGAAATGTACACCCGTCTAAAACAGTGGCATTTGGGCAAATGGGACGGCGAACGCACAGACGACATCATGACCGACACCAGTGGCATTTTGGGGGCAGCGATGAGCATTTGGGGCGAACAGGCAGGAGATTTGTCAGGCGAAAGCATTGCCAAATTTACCAGTAGCCAACTCAAAGCCATCATCGCCATGACCCGTGCCGAAAGCGACCCCCAAAGTCATGACGCCGTCGCCCTAAAAACACTGCAAGACGCCCTACGCCAAGACGACTACAGCGGACTTTCTCACCCTGTTTATCTTGATGTGTCGGTCGCCCCACAAGGTGGAATTTTGGACACAGGGGCACTGGGTACACAGCACATCACCTTGACCGCTGACGATCTGCTAGACACTCGCAAAAATTTTGAATTTTATCTCCAAGGCGACAGTACCGACACCGTCCAACTTGACAAAAATTGGGTGGCAACAGGCGAACAAACCACGCAGCAAAACCCCAATCACGCCGGTGATGTGGTTACTTATCATGCCTACCAATCGGGCGATGATAAGTTATGGATTGATAAAGACATCACCATTTTATAACTGGCGTTAAATGGTTGATTTATAAATGGTTTAAGATGGTTTATGGGAGCTTGGTTTATGAGTTCTTTTAAGGTTGATATATGCTGGTTAAAATCAATCACATCTGTGGCACTACTGATGATTTCTGGTACTACCCCAAAAGGATTGTTGTTTTGATTTGTGAATAACAACATCATAACACCCATCATTATGCACCCATACACCTAATCTACCTACATGGTAGGTGTGGAAATTGTCTACCGCTAGAATGCCAAACGAATTGTTTGAAGTTTTAATATCTATTTTAGAAAAAAAATTTATTTTTTCTAACTGATAGAAATATTCCAACCATCTTAATTTTCCCCAACCCAAGAATATCAGCTCTTAGGTTATGCTCTCAGAAGCATCATAGAATTCTCAACAATATTCAATCCAAGAAATTCCTTATTGTCATCATACATTTCAATGATATCAACATTAAATATGCTACCATTATCATCAATGATGATGTATTCTGAATTTGAATTTATAAGAGAGTAGGATTCAGTGAGAATCAAACAGGAGAATTTTTTAGCAAAATCCTTAAACAGCTGTAATATATAATTACAATCTATAGTTTTTGATATAAGCATGATTTCTGTTGAAAATGAGCATTTGTGATTGTTATACATAACAAAAAAGTCAGCACCATTCTTTGGGAAATCCATAGACTCAAATGTGTAATAACTATGATTATTTAAATAATGAATCACTTCACACTCTGTTATATGCTTATTT
>JBHAZZ010000002.1:0-29486 GCA_041781275.1 Moraxella sp. | reverse complement strand
TGAAGGCGGTCGTACTGTAGGTGCTGGTGTTGTTGCTAACGTTAAAGACTAGTATCTAAACCTAGTATCTAAACACTGTATGATGGTTTAACATCATCTACAAAACCCCCATTGGTGAAGGCTGGTGGGGGTTTTGGTTTGCGTGTGTTTTAGAGATTTTGTGGCACCTTAGTGTGCACATGGTCATATTAAATTGATGTTTTGTATTAAAACATGGTGTTTTTTTATGGTGCGCTGCATGAGTTTATGTTTGGGAAAGTGTCTGTATTTTGATGGTTGATGGTGTGCTTTTTAATGAATTGTGTCTATTAGACCAATTTTGTTGATTGATGTGGCATAAAGATTAAAACGGATTTTTATATTTTAATGATGTATGAACAACTAAGTTCAGTCCAAAAGAATGTTTGTTTTGTGATGGTTTTTAGTTTTTGTATGTTGGGGGTCTATCGTTATAAATTTATTTATCGGTTTTTTTGTGTACATTGTTGGCTAAAACTGATAGACAATTTGATGTCAAAAAAACGTATCAAAGCCAACAACTGACATCAAGCCGATTTTGCTCATTCAAGGTTTAACAGCCAACTTATCATGCTTATCTGATTGTCCTACCCAAACATTTGAAAACATGGTATATTCCCACTTTGTTTGGGTTTATAACATCACATTTTCATGATTGACAACCATATTTATCATTACACCCCTGAAGGCACCACGTTGGTTTTGACCCCTGCTGGTATCATTCCAAGAATGCAAGCATGGACGCTTGATATGATCATTCGTTTGCTGATTTTGGTGGTGCTTGGTGGCGTATTGAGTGCTTTGGGGCAAGCGGGTAGTGGCTTGATGTTGATTTTGTATTTTTTGATAGATTGGTTTTATGCGGTGCTGTTTGAAGTTTATCGTGGCGGACAAACCATTGGCAAAAAATACTTTAACATCAAAGTGTGCCTAGATGACGGCATTGCGATTGGTTGGCAAGCGTCCATGATACGCAACATTTTGCGAGTGGCGGACTTTTTGCCGATGATGTTTGTTGGGGGTGTGCTGTGTATGATGTTTAATGGGCAAAGTAAACGCTTGGGTGATTTGGTGGCAGGTACGGTGGTGGTTTATGTGGAAGCTGACAAACAAGATTTTGACATTCCTGTCAAACCCATTGCCAACCCAAAAATTCCTTTATTGTTTGATGAACAACAAGCGATTTTGGCGTTTGCAGAGCGTCAAGATGAACTTTCGGCGGACAGACAAATGGAACTTGCCAAGATTTTATCGCCTTTGACAGGACAAAGCGACCCCCAAAAAGCAAGCGATGAACTGATTGGTTTTGCCAATGGTATCGTGGGGCAAGACGATGGCAACAAACGTGCCGACAAGACAAATAAGGGGTGGTGATGAGCGACTTTGTGGTGGTCAAACAAAGCACTTTTGTGGCACGTTATGCTGATGTATGGCGAGCCTTTGATGATTTGTGTTTGGAAAATGGGGTGTTGGTGGGCATTCATGCTCAAGACGAAAGCAGGGCTAAGTCCGTCCCAAGTAAGTCTGCCAATACAGCTAAAACTCGCCACAAATATACCCAAGGGCAAAGGCAGGATAATTATCCCTTGATTGGGCTGTATCGCCAAATTTGTGAACATCATGCGTTGGCAAAACAAAGACATTATAGCCCAACGTTGGTGGCGCTGTTGCACGAAAGAGTCATGGCAGGGCATGAGCTGATTTATGGCTGCCAAAAGGTAGGGCAAAACAACAAGCTGTTGCATTTTATTTTTTATACCTTTCCCAACCGTTTGCGTCAATATGCGTATTTATTTTGGATTTCGTTTGCGCTACTTTATGTGCCCATGTTTTTGATGGGGGTGGCGTGTTACCTAAATTCGGAGCTGATTTATCATGTGATGAGTGGCTTTGATGTGGCAAACATGGAATATATGTACGACCCTGCCAATAAAAACATCGGGCGAGACAGTAGCCGAGCCAGTGATACTGACGTGATGATGTTTGGGCATTATATCAAAAATAACATCGGCATTGACTTTAAAATGTATGGCTTGGGGATTTTTGCTGGCGTTGGCACAATTTTGGCAACACTCTATAATGGCGTGGTGATTGGGGCGGTGGCAGGGCATTTGACGGGCATTGGCTTTGGTTCTACGTTTTGGCAATTTGTGGCAGGGCATGGCTCATTTGAATTGACGGCAGCGGTGATTGCCAGTGCGTCGGGCTTGCGTTTGGGGCTGGGTGTGGTAGCGCCTGCCCCTTATGGGCGTAAAGACGCTTTGGTGGTGGCAGGCAAAGAAAGCATACAAATGCTGCTTGGGGCGGCAATCATGACATTTATTGCTGCGTTTATTGAAGCGTTTTGGTCGTCATCGTCATTGATTTCTGCCCCCGTCAAATATGTGGTGGCAGCCATTTTGTGGGGCGTGGTCATCGCTTATTTGACGTTGGCAGGACGAACAAAGGTGGTGTCATGAATCTGGACAAAATGACGGTCAATATCAAGCCTTTACCCATGTATCAAGCGATGGATTTGGGCATGGCGGTGGCTCGGGCGTGGTATGGCGATTTGTGGCGTTTGTGGTGGCAAAGCACCGATTTGTGGTGGTCGCTACTGGTGGCGGTGGCGGTCGTTGTGCATTATGGGTCAGACATCAATATTGACACCGTGTCTTATGCTTGGTTGATATTGGCGCTTTGGTGGGTCAAGCCGTTACATGAAAGACGGTTGGTGGTTTTTTTAAGTCAAAAACTGTTTGATGAAAATTACCAAGCCTTTGATGTCAAGCAAACCCTAAAAAATACGCCCAAAGTTTATTTTATGCTGCTTGGTCGGTTAAGCTCAAGACGCATGATGGTCATGCCTGTGCATATTTTGGAAGGACAAAAAGGCAAAGCTGCCAAAGCACGTCTTAGGGCATTGACTCGCCGTCAAGACCGCCACATCAGCACGCATTCTTCTGGCTTTTTTATGCTAGAAATGGGCATTTGGCTGGTGGGTTATATGACGCTGTTTGAGCTGTTTTCTATGGGTAGCAATGTGGGTAACGAAGTGGCGATAGAATTGCCTAAGCTGCTACAAGTTGTGTTGTTTGTTGCCAGTTATGTTGTTACGGTCAGTATATTGACCCCGTTTTTTGTGGCAAGTGGGTTTGTTATGTATTTGTGCAAACGAAGTCAGCTTGAAGGTTGGGACATTGAATTGACCTTTCGTAAACTGCTTGGGCGTTATAAAGACAGCCAAAAACACCACCCACAAACTCACCCCACAGACAAGGAGCGTGTATGAAACAGCGTTTTTGGGTGGCGTGCGTGTTGTTTTTGGCGACATCAGTACAAGCAGAGCAAGCTAAAGAAACTACCACGCCAAGCGTTCAGCCCCAAACGATGAATTTACACGCCCAAAAGCCAACGCCCCAAAACAGCGCACAGCAGCTTGATAAAATCCTGACAAGTGAAGATTACAGCAACAAAATCATCAAAAAAGAATGGGTGCCCAATGAACCCTTACAAAACACCCCAGACAGAGACTGGTCATGGCTTGGGCGGCTTTTGGAAAAATTGGCAGAGCTTGGCGGTATGCTAGGAGTGGTCGCCAAGGCGTTGGCGCTCTTATTTTTGGCGGTGATGGTGTATTGGCTGTATGTTACCCGTCATGTTTGGCTTGGTTGGTTTGAAAAAATGAATGTTGTCAAACAAGACCGAAGTGTCAAAATCACCCCAAGCAGTCGCTCCATCAAGGCGTGGGACAAGGATTTACCACCCAAGCAGGAGCTGATGACGTTTTTAAATGCCTTATTGCACCGTCATCAATGGTTACAGGCTTTGTCCGTTTTATATCAAGCAACCTTGCGAGAGCTTGGCACACAGCACCATTTACCCATTGACAAACACCAAACCGAAGACGAATGCTTGTGGCTTTTGACAAGGGCGCAAAGTGCTGGCGACAAAGAGCGATGGTATTTTAAGGAATTGGTGGGGCTGTGGCGTGCGTCCGCTTATGGCAAAAAACTGCCCAAAGGCGTATCCAATCAAGATTACAGTCAAATTCGTGCGCTGATGCAGGCGTGGCAACTGTTGTACCTAAAAAATGATAAGGGGACATTTTGATGGCAACCAAAGCCAAAAGCGGCATGAATAAAAATTATTGGACGTTGGTGGTGGTAGCGCTGGCGCTTTTTGTGGCTGGGTATATGTGGTGGTTTTATCGCAATCATCATGAAGTGGAACTGCCGCCACAATACACCCCCAAACCCAACGCCCTAAAAAACCGTTATTATGCCGCCACCAAGTTATTGGGCGAAAATCGCAGTCAAACTTTGGCAGGCAATGAAGGCTACAAAAAACTTGCCGAGATTTTGTTACAAGACGACGCCCAAGCCAAACAAAACACGCTGATCATTTATCAAATCGCCAGTGGCAATCCCCAAGATTTTGAGACATTGATAGGCTGGGTGCAGCGTGGTGGGCATTTGGTGGTCGCCAGTCAAGCAACGATGGACAAGGACGCTGGGCAAGATGGCACTAAGATGACCGAATATCAAGGCGAGCAAAATCCGCTGCTGCTGTATTTGGACATTGACTATTTGCAAAATACAGAATATTCAGGGGGCAGTATTGTCAGTGGCATGGTTCCGCTGCGTCTTGAAAACGGCGAAACCTTTGTATTAAGACCACAAGCGGGTGGGTATTTTCATTTGGATAAGTTTTTACAAAAATACCCCGACGCTCGCCCTTATGATTATGAATGGTTTGTCAAAGACACTACGGGAGCGTACTGGCTAAAACCCAACAATCAAAGCGGCTTGACCAAAGAGCAGTATGATAATATGCTGCTTGAATTAAATCCCAAAGACGGCAAATCCCCCCAAATCAATGTTTTTTCTGCAAATCGGGCGTTTGTGGACATGGCGTTTGGCAAAGGTCGTTTGACGGTGCTAGCAGATGGCGATATGTTTGCCAACCCTAGCCCCGATGGTGTCAATGCGCAAACCAAAGACCACAAAACAGAGCCCTCAGTAAGCAGAACGCAAGCGTTATTGACCGATTATTCAGCGTCTGGCACTGTGTATGGTTATTCAAGGAACATCGCCGAAGCGGACAATGCGTATTTTTTGCAGTATTTGACCGCCGATCGCACGGTGTACTTTTTGCCACAAATTGAATCGGACGGCTTTTTTAGTTTGCTTAAAAAACATTTACCATACACGCTTTGGGGGCTGTTTTTTACGGTGCTTGTGCTTTTGTTTGCTTTGCCCAAGCGGTTTGGGGCGATAAAACACTACCAAACCGACAGTGCTCGTAATATTTTTGGGTTTTTTGCGCACGTTGGGCAATACCTGTGGCAAAGCGACAAAGCGACAGGGCTATTGACCAGTAACCGCCACGCCCTAATTCACAGTATCATGGCAAAAGAGCTGCTGCATGACAACAGCCCCCAAAGTATCACAGAAGCGGTCGCCAAAAAAACGGGGCTGTCTTTTGGATTGATTGAAGATGCGCTATACCAAACGTGGCAAACCGATGATGAGTTTTTGCGTATCAGTCGCAGTTTTGCGCAAGTGGCAAAATTTTATCAAGATTAAAGGGCATTTTTGACATCAAAGCTTTTGGCGGTAACGTTTTTGAAATGTGTTAAACATCGTGTTATCTGCTTGACATGACACATACCAACGCCACGCCCTAAATTTAACAGTTAAAAATTGATTGGAAAACAAACATCATGAGTACCCAAAAAAACATCGCCCAGTTTGTGCCAGCGGCGCACCAAGAAATTCACGCCCTTATCCATGAAGTGCAAAAGGCGGTCATCGGACAAACGGACGTCATCAAAAAACTGATCATTTGTCTGCTCGCAGGCGGGCACGTGCTGCTTGAAGGGGTTCCCGGTCTTGGCAAAACGTTGCTGGTCAAAGCACTGGCGGGGGCGCTGTCAGGGGAGTTTGGGCGCATACAGTTCACGCCTGATCTTATGCCGTCAGATGTAACGGGGCATACGCTTTATGATATGCAAACAGGGCAATGGAAAACCCGTAAAGGGGCGATTTTTTGTCATTTGTTGTTGGCGGACGAAATTAACCGAGCCCCTGCAAAAACGCAGTCGGCACTTTTAGAAGCCATGCAAGAAGGGCAAGTTACCATTGAAGGACAAACCCACGCACTGCCCAGACCCTTTATTTGTGTGGCAACCCAAAACCCCATAGAACAAGAAGGCACTTATCCTTTGCCTGAAGCTCAGCTTGACCGCTTTTTGATGAATTTGTACATGGATTATCCAAGCGTGGCTGATGAAAAACGCCTGCTGTCGGAGCTTATCATTGGGCAAGTGGGCGATAAGCTGGATTTGTCCAAAGTCAGTGCAGTGATGGCGCCCGAGCGCCTGCTACAGTTACAAATGATCGCCGCCCATGTTGCCATTGATGACCGTGTGGTGCAGTACGCCCTTGACATCGTCCGTTTAAGCCGTGAATTTTCGGGCATTGAAATGGGGGCAGGTGTGCGGGCAGGCATGGCACTACTGCGCTGCGCCAAAGCGTGTGCGTTGATGAGCGGACGAGATTATGTCGTGCCTGATGATGTGCGCTATGTGGCGGTTGATGTGCTGCGCCATCGTATCAGTTTGACCGCCGATTTTATGATTGATGGCTACCAAATTGAACAAGTCATCGGGCAACTGTTAAGTGCTGTTTCAGCGCCGAGAAGCTGACATGATGACGCTTGCGCATTTTGCCCCAATTGGTATTCGTGCCAACAAACGAGCGGTTTGGCTATTGCTTACTTGGACAACGCTCATGCTCGCCTGCGAACTTTTGGCGCTGCTTGATGGCTTTGGGGTCGTGCTTTGGGTGGCTTGGGCGTTAAGGCTGTTGGGTGTGGCGGTGGCTTTGGCGTTTGTGGTGGATTATGTGTGGCTGTTTTTGGCGTATCGGCAAATGCCACTGATGAGCGTAACTCGCCAAGTCAATAACAATTTGCCTGTTAATGAATATTCTGATGTGGTGCTTGGGCTGTATCACAGTCAGCTGCCCAAATTTTGCCAAGCATTGACTTTTCAAGTGATGGACTATTATCCAAGCATTACCAAAGCCGATGAATTGCCCGTCATCATCACAGGCGGTCAGTTGATGGACGAAAACCCCCTTGATGACGAACTGCAAGGGGTGCTAATCAAGTATCCTTTGTATGCCAGTCAAAGGGGGCTTGCGGTATTTGGTGGGGTGGATTGGCTTATCAGCACCCCGATTGGACTATTAAGCAAACTGTATCACACTCCCAAAAGCGACATCAAAGGCGTGGCAGAAGCACGCATTTTGGTGAATTTTAAAGCCGTACTACAAGGCAATTTGTTGATGGTCAGCAAACGCAGCAGCATGGGTGGTATCATCAAAAAACGCCGTAAGGGACACGGGCAGGACTTTCACCAAATTCGCAGTTATAGTGAAGGCGACAGCATTCGCCACATTCACTGGAAAGCCACCGCCAGACAGCAGCGGCTGATGACCAAAGAATACCAAGACGAAGCCGATCAAGAAATTTTGTTTTTGTTGGATTGTGGGCAAAATATGCGACACACCCGCTTTGTGTCGGACACCGAGCTACAAGCCCACAAGCCTTGGCAAACCCAAGATGACCAAAGCGAACGCACCAGTCATTTGGACAGGGCATTAAATGCCATGTTGTTGCTTGCTGAAGTGGCAAACCGTCAAGCGGACGCCATCGGCTTTATCAGTTTTGGCGCCGAAAAAAACAAAACCGCCATGCCAAAAAAAGGCGCCAAAGTCATCAGTTATTTGCTGAACCAAACCTTTGATTTAGAAGCGTCGATGAAAGCCCCTGATTATATGTCTGCCGCTCGCCAAGCACTATCTTTACAAAAGCGTCGCAGTTTGGTCATCATGATTACCAACATTCGCACCACAAACAGCGATGAAATCATGGAAGCTTTGCAGCTTTTGACCCAAAAACATCGGGTGATTTTGGTGAATTTGTACGAAAGCGATCTCAAGCAGTATCTGCAAACTGCCCCCCAAACCATACAAGATGCCTTGACGTATCACAGCGTTAAATCTTATTTGGACAGCCAAAAACAGCTTAATGCCACCCTTGCACAAAACACAGGTGCGCTGGTCATCAGCAGTACCCCCCAAGAGTTACCCCAAAAACTGCTAGATGGGTATTGGCAAGTCAAACGCTTTGGGGCGGTTTGATTTGGTTGGTGAAAACATCAAGTGTTAATGAAGCTGTGGATTTAAAACTGCTTTTTTGCCCCCATTAAAGGGTTTTTGCAGGCAAAAGAGTAACGTATGGCACACGAATTTATTGAGATCAAAGGGGCAAGAACCCACAATCTAAAAAACATAGACCTAAAAATCCCCCGAGATAAATTTGTGGTCATCACAGGGCTTTCAGGATCGGGCAAATCGTCGCTTGCGTTTGATACTTTGTATGCCGAAGGACAAAGACGCTATGTAGAAAGTCTGTCCGCCTATGCCCGTCAATTTCTTTCACAAATGCAAAAGCCCGAAGTGGACAGCATAGACGGCTTATCTCCTGCCATTGCCATTGAGCAAAAATCAACCAACCATAACCCCCGATCCACCGTGGGGACGATTACCGAAGTTTATGATTATCTAAGGCTGCTTTATGCCCGAGTTGGCACGCCGTATTGTCCGACACATCACCTGCCAATGGTCGCCCAAACCGTCAGTCAAATGGTAGATGACATTTTGGCGTTGCCTATGGGGACGAAACTTGCCATTCTTGCCCCCGTGGTGCGTGAACGTAAAGGCGAACATTTGGCGCTCTTAGATGAACTGGTCGCCCAAGGCTTTAGCAAATTTCGCATAGATGGGGTGATTTATGACAGCGATGAGCTGCCCACTTTAGAAAAAAACAAAAAACATCACATTGATGTGGTGGTGGACAGAATCAAAGTTCGGGACGATTTGGGTAATCGTTTGGCAGAAAGCCTTGAAACGGCGTTACGGCTTGGCGAAGGTTTGGCGACGCTGCTTTTTTTAGATGGCAATGCAGACGGCGATGATGAAAGGGTGCTGTCCGCCAAACATTCTTGCCCTGTGTGTGAGCGTGCCATCAGCGAACTTGAACCCAGAATGTTCAGTTTTAATAACCCTGCAGGGGCTTGTCCGTCTTGTGATGGGCTTGGGGTGCGTCAGTATTTTGCCGCCGAACGCATGATAAGCGATCCACAAAAATCACTCAATCAAGGGGCGATTCACGGCTGGGACAAACGCCATGCGTATTATTTTGATATTTTACGCCAAGTGTGTGAACATTTTGCCATTGACATGGACAGCCCGTGGCAAGCCTTAACCAAAAAACACCAACAAATCATCATGCAAGGTTCGGGCAAAGACAAAATGCCGTTTACCCACATCAGTGAAAGCGGTAAAAAATACCAAAAAGAAGTGCCTTTTGAAGGGATTTTGCCATATTTGGAGCGCCGTTATAACAGCACGGTCAGTACACTGGTGCGTGATGAGCTGTCGCAGTATTTGGCACAAACGACCTGCAACGTCTGTCATGGCGTGCGTCTAAATGAACTGGCGTGCCATGTACAAGTAGAAGGCAAAACCCTTGGCGACATCATTACCTTGCCCATCGGCAAAGCGTGGCAGTACTATGAAACGCTACAGATAGACGGACATAAGGGCGAAGTGGCAGACAAAATCTTTAAAGAAATTCGTGAACGGCTTGGCTTTTTAAATAAAGTGGGGCTAGAGTATTTGACATTGGCTCGCAGCGCCGAAACATTGTCGGGGGGTGAAGCGCAGCGCATTCGTTTGGCAAGCCAAATCGGGGCAGGGCTGATGGGCGTGATGTATGTGCTTGATGAGCCGTCCATTGGGCTACACCAAAGAGACAACGATCGCTTGCTGGAAACTTTGGTACATCTTAGGGATTTGGGTAATACCGTCATCGTGGTGGAGCATGATGAAGACGCCATTCGCCACGCCGATCATGTCATTGATATTGGGGTGGGGGCAGGCGTGCATGGCGGACGTATCATCGCCCAAGGTACGGCACACGAAATCGCCCAAAACGAACAGTCGCTAACGGGTCGTTATTTGTCAGGCAAAGAACGAATCGCCATTCCCAAAGTGCGCCACAAAGCCAAAATACGCACCTTTAATAAGGGCAAAAAAACGGTGCATGAACCGATGTTTATTGAACTGTTTGGGGCAAGGGGCAATAACCTAAAAAATGTGGATTTACGCATTCCCATTGGGGTGATGACCTGTATCACAGGCGTTTCAGGCAGTGGCAAGTCCACACTCATCAACCGCACGCTCATGCCGCTTGCCGCCACCAAGCTCAATGGCGCAACCACTTTGACCGCCGACGCTCACGACAAAATCACGGGGCTTGAATATTTGGATAAAATGGTGGACATAGACCAAAGCCCCATTGGTCGCACGCCACGTTCTAATCCTGCCACTTATACGGGGGTATTTACCCTAATCCGAGATTTATTTACCCAAACGCCAGACGCTAGGGCAAGGGGCTATAAAGCAGGACGATTTAGTTTCAATGTCAAAGGCGGACGCTGTGAAGTGTGTCAAGGCGATGGCATGATCAAAGTAGAAATGCACTTTTTGCCAGACATGTACGTGGCGTGTGATGCGTGCGCAGGCAAACGCTATAACCGTGAAACCCTTGAAGTTACCTACAAGGGCAAATCCATCAGCGATGTGCTGGACATGACGGTAGAAGATGCGCTGGTGTTTTTTGCTGCCATTCCTGCCATACATCGTAAGCTTGAAGCGCTGTCGGAAGTGGGTTTGGGTTACATTCGTTTGGGACAGTCCGCTACCACGCTGTCAGGGGGTGAAGCCCAAAGGGTAAAACTTGCCAAAGAACTTGCCAAAAAAGATACGGGTCAAACACTATACATTTTGGACGAACCGACCACAGGGCTACATTTTGCCGACATTGCCAAGCTTTTGCACATTTTGCACACCCTAAGAGACAGGGGCAACACCATTGTGGTGATTGAGCATAATTTGGACGTGATAAAAACCGCCGATCATGTGGTGGATTTGGGTTATGAAGGCGGTGATGGCGGCGGTGAGATTGTTGCCACAGGCACGCCCGAAGAAGTGGCGCAGCACCAAAAATCACATACAGGACGGTTTTTACAGAAAATATTGGCGGACAACGACAAAAATACACATTAAACCAAAAATATGAGCATTGGCGGTATTGGTGTTTGCCGATCGGCAGGATTTTTTGCATAATAGGAAAAATTTGTGAGTGTACGTTTGCCAAAAATGCTAAAAAAACTGCTTTTATGTCTTGGGGTTTTACCTGCATTGTCCCATGCGGTGCATTTTCATGTGGAAAATAAATACATCAATACGGGTAATGATTTTGCCAAATTGTGCGGTAATGAATGCCCTGCCCTAAATTATGGGCTGATCAGCACCAATCACTCGTGGGTACAACACACGATCAACAAAAGCGTGGTATCGGTATTTGGGACGGCAGGAGAAGAAAACTCCGCCCAAGATTTGTTATACAAAGAATTTGCCAAAATTGCCTATCCCAGCGACAAAGAATTGACAAAGTTTCTTGCAGCGTCCGAAAAAAATATCATCAGTGAACATAAAAAACTGATCAAATCACAAGGCGTAGCAGGCAGTCCTTGGATTGACATTTCATCACGCCCAAGTTATTTGGGACATCGGGGCAATTTAGAATTATTTGCCATCAGCGAATTTTATCAATTTGGTCAAGGTGTCGGCACAGGCAGTGTGAATTATTTTGTGTTTGATATGGACGAAAAAAAACAATTAACGCTCGATGATGTGCTTATTCCTGATGGCAAAGCAAAATTAGCTAAGATGGTACAAGACAAATTTCATGCTGCTTTACAAAAAGGCAAAATCAATGTCAAAAATCATGAAAAGTCTTGGCCTTTTTTTCTGACCAAAAATTTTACCTTTCATAAAGATGGCATTAAGTTTTTGTATCAACCAGAAGAAATCGCCCCTTATAATATGGGTATGCCAGAATTTGTGATTGCTTATGATCAATTAAGGGGCATTGTGCTGGATAAATATTTATGAGCATTCATTCATGAGTGAATTAATAGATACGCATACCCATTTTGATGTGGCAGAATATCACGATGATTATCCAGTATTTATTGATAGGGCGTATCAAGCTGGCGTGCGTCATGTGGTATTGATTGGTTATTTAGCGGCGTATTTTGAGCGTATGGTTCATGCCAAAAAAACGATAGATGACTTTAATAAAATCAAGGCACATTTGGCATTTGGGCTACACCCTTTGTATATCAAAGAACAAAGCGACGATGATTTGTCGTTATTACAAGAATTTATCCAAACTCATCAAAGTGTTGCCATTGGCGAAATTGGCTTGGATACTTATCCTGATGAATTAAAGGATTTTGACAGTTATCAAAAACAAAAACGGTTTTTTATAGAACAAATCAAGCTTGCCAAAACTTATGAGTTGCCCATCATTTTGCATATTCGTAAAGCCCATGCCGATGTATTAAATATTTTAAAAGCACAAAAATATCACGCCAATCATCAAGGCGGTATTGCTCACAGTTTTAGCGGTGGCGAAAATGAAGCGCTGGCTTTTGCCAAAATGGGATTTAAATTGGGCATTACAGGACAAATCACCAATCCCAATGCCAAAAAACTCCACAGAGCCATTAAAGCGGTTTATGCAAAATATGGCGTGGGCGCATTTGTGATTGAAACTGATTGCCCTGATATGATGCCTGTACCTTGTCAGCATTTGGGTGTACTAAATGAACCTGCCAATTTGTGTCATGTGCTTGATGAATTGTCCAAAATGCTTTCGTTGGATAAAGAAACGCTTGCTCATAAACTTTGGCAAAACAGTCGTGAAGCACTGAACATAAATTTACAATATTCATAATGGTTTATGTTATAATCAGCCGTTTTAAGTAAGTCATTTTTATGGATAAAATCACACAATGACCGCCGATATGACTCGCCGATTTACAGGCACTGCGACACTTTATCAAGAAGGCATGACCGCCTTTTTGAATGCTCATGTTTATGTCATTGGTGTGGGCGGTGTTGGTTCGTGGGCGGTGGAAGCCTTGGCACGCACGGGCGTTGGCGAGCTGACCTTGGTGGATTTAGATGTATTGGTTGAAAGTAACATCAATCGCCAACTGCCTGCTTTGACAGCAACGCTTGGCGAGTCCAAGATTGAAGCCATGTATCAGCGAGTGCAGGGCATTAATCCCAACTGCCGTGTGCATTTGATTGATGATTTTTTGACCGCCAAGAATGTTGCCGAGATTTTACCCGATCGCCAAACGGTTAATGCCCTAAAAGCACAAGGCAAAACGGTGGTGGTATTAGACTGTGTGGACGACATGAACGCCAAATTGGCGATCAGTTTGCACTGCCGTTTTCATAAAGTCAAGCTTGTGGTATCGGGCGGTGGCGGCGGTAAAATTGACCCCAGTAAAATAGCGGTGGCGGATTTAAAAGACGTGTATCAAGATCCTTTGCTTGCCAAATTGCGCAGCCAATTACGAGCCAAAAACATCAATGCGTCCTTAAAAGAAAAGTTTGGTATCAAATGTGTGTATTCGTCCGAAGCCCCAAAAATGGCGACAGTGTGCCAAACAGGATTGAATTGTGGCGGTTATGGTTCGGCGGTTGTGGTAACTTCGGTCATAGGTATGGTTATGGCGAGTGAATGTTTGTCCATAATCGCAAAAAGTTAATCTTATAGAGTTTTAATGGTTTTAGGTTATTTATGAGAATTTTGCAATCCAAATATTTCCGTCCCCGTAAAATCATGACGGAAAATTACCGAGACAATCAGTACTTTATTGAAATGAGAGAATTGGAACAAGAAATTACGTCCAATAATACACCATTTCAAGAAGTGATTGATTCTTTGATGCCCAGCATTAATTTTAGTGGGGATAACATCGTCATCAAAAAAGAACACCTAAATAAAAGCGATTTTGTTAAATGCGAAGATTATCATACCGTTTATTATGATTCAAAAAGCAATACCTTTTATGAAGGCGAGTTGTGTTATTTTTATCCAAAATATGAATTGTTTTTATTGCTTAATGAAGACTTAAGTAACGAATACGACAAAACCATTTTTGAATCAGGATTTTTAAAAGTAGAAAAAATCGGTTATGATTCTACCAATAAAGACAGCCTAAAAAACATCAAATCTTTTTCTGATAACTTTTTGGAAAAATATGTATCGCCAGAAGCCAAAATTTTATTATTATTAAAAGATGGTAATGATTTGGTATTTCGTCATCAAACCATTAAGCCTTATAAACTGGATTTGGAATTGATGTATAACAACAACTTTTTACCTGTGCACCAAAAAATCCAAGGAGATTTAAAGCACGGCAAAAAAGGCGTTACCTTATTGCACGGACTGGCGGGTACAGGCAAAACCAATTACATCAAATGGCTGACCGCACAAATCCCTGACAAAGATTTTATTTTTGTGCCAAATAATATGATTGGGGCATTGGCAGAACCGCAATTTATGAGTTTATTGATTGCCCGCAAAAATTCCATTTTGGTATTGGAAGACTGCGAAAACTACATTGCCGAGCGTGTGGGCGGTGGTAATACCAGTGATGTGGTGGCGACCATTTTAAATATTGCCGATGGTATCTTATCAGATGTGTTAGAATGTCAATTTATTTGTACCTTTAATGCCGATTTGATGGACATTGATCATGCTTTATTAAGACGTGGTCGTTTGATTGCTGAATATAAATTTGGCAAATTGGACACCGATAAATGCAATCAATACCTGCAATCGGTAGGTAAAGACATCAAAGTTAATGAACCCATGACCTTGGCAGAATTAACGCACATTGATGAAGAAGAATATAAAGCGGGCGATGAAAAAATAAAATTTGGTTTTGCGTAACTTTTAAAACGCCACAGATTTAAAGTTACATCAATAAAAAAAGGGGGGGGTGAAAATATTCACTCCTTTTTTTGTGGGTATTAATAAACATTGCCATGCCCAACATATTGATTATTGACTTTGGTAATAAACGTCATGCCATAACGCAAATGCGCTTTATCGTGCCAGTTTGCCACATGGCTAAATGGATTAAAAAATGCTGACGGTCGGGGAGTGATGTTTTGTAAATTTAGGCGTTCTAAATCACTGATGTCGTCTTTGATGAGCTGCCCATTTTTTAGATGAATGAAATAACACGTTGAAATGGCTTTTGCGGCGTTAAAACGTTGCTCATCAAAATAATAATAACAATACACTACTTTGTCTTGGTTGATGTGGGGCGGGGCGTAGCTGACATAGTCTGCGTCATCGGGAATAAAAGCGGTTAATCGATGATTGACGTGCGCCACGTGGTATTTGATGTTTGACAAATGACAATGTTTTGATAAGTAGGGGCGATTGGCGGATTGATTAAATTTATCTTTGATGAGCTTGGCAGTGTGTTTATTTGCCATAATGCGGGTGGCAGGAGCGTCAAAGGTCTCATCAAGCAGATAATCTGCCCCATGGCTTAGGGCGATGTCAATCAGCTGTTTGTGCTGACACAAGTCATAACTGATGTGGGTAAATTGATTTTGGGATTGGGCTATGGGATTGGTGGACAGTAACAGTGCAGCGACCAATGAAATCAGCAAAAATGACGTGATGATGGTTTTCATTAGATGATGGCAGTCTTGACTGTTGAAAGCTTAGCATAGGCTAAACAGGTTGGTTTGTCAACAGCAACCTTGGCAGGATTTTGGTGGAAAACGGCAAGGGCATTTTAAACGCTTGCTATTTTGTGCTACAATCACATTGCTTGTTAGCACCTTAGCCAAGTAATTTAGCCAGTCAAAGGATTTTTTATGACCATCATCAAACAAGAAGATTTTATCCAATCCATCGCTGATGCCTTTCAATACATCAGCTATTATCACCCCACCGATTATATTGAAGCCTTGGTAGAAGCCCTAGAGCGTGAAGAAAACCCTGCCGCCAAAGATGCCATGACGCAAATTTTGGTCAATAGCCGTATGTGCGCCGAAGGTCATCGCCCCATTTGCCAAGATACGGGCATTGCCACGGTGTTCTTAAAAGTCGGCATGAACGTGCAGTGGGACGCCACCATGACGGTGTCCGAGATGGTCAATGAAGGCGTGCGCCGTGCCTATAACCACCCCGATAACAAGCTGCGTGCGTCCGTACTTGCTGACCCTGCGGGCAAACGCACCAATACCCGTGATAACACCCCTGCGGTGATTCATATGGAAATCGTGGCAGGCGACAAAGTGGACGTAACTTGCGCAGCCAAAGGTGGCGGTAGCGAAAACAAATCAAAGCTAGCCATGCTAAACCCATCAGACAGCATTGTAGATTGGGTCTTAAAAACCATTCCAACGATGGGGGCAGGTTGGTGTCCGCCCGGTATTTTGGGCATTGGTATTGGTGGTACGCCCGAAAAAGCGGCGCTGCTTGCCAAAGAAAGCCTAATGAGCCATATTGACATTCAAAAACTCAAAGAAAAAGCCGACAGCGGAGCGGAGCTTTCTACCGTTGAAGCTTTGCGTCTTGAGCTGTACGAAAAAGTCAATGCGTTGGGAATTGGCGCACAGGGGCTTGGCGGACTGACCACCGTGCTCGATGTCAAAATCCTAGACTACCCGACACACGCCGCCAGTAAACCCATCGCCATGATTCCCAACTGCGCTGCCACTCGCCACATTCATTTTGAACTTGATGGCACAGGCGCTGCCACATTGACGCCCCCTGATTTGAGCGTGTATCCTGACATCACCTATAATCCTGACAATGGCAAACGAGTAAACGTAGATACCTTGACCAAAGAAGAAGTGGCAACGTGGAAAACGGGCGATGTGTTGCTGTTATCTGGCAAAATCTATACAGGACGTGATGCGGCGCACAAACGCATGACCGATATGCTAAATAACGGCGAAACTTTGCCTGTGGATTTTACCAACAAGCTTATCTATTATGTAGGACCAGTAGACCCTGTGCGTGATGAAGTGGTGGGACCTGCAGGACCAACGACCGCCACTCGTATGGATAAATTTACCCGTCAAATGCTGGAGCAAACAGGTCTTTTAGGTATGATTGGTAAATCCGAGCGTGGCGCAGCAGCGTGTCAAGCCATCGCCGATAATAAAGCGGTATATCTGATGGCGGTTGGCGGTTCGGCATATTTGGTCTCCAAAGCCATCAAACAAGCCAAAGTTGTGGCGTTTCCTGAACTTGGCATGGAAGCGATTTATGAATTTGAAGTCAAAGATATGCCCGTAACGGTAGCGGTAGACAGTGAGGGGGTATCCGTCCACGCCACCGCACCAAAAATCTGGCAAGCTAAGATTGGTAAAATTCCTGTGGTGGAAAACTGATTGTTGATTGCTTAACCTGCAAGCCCCTTTTGTTTAGGCAAAGGGGGTTTGTTTTATGGTGAATGTATGTATGCTGACAAAAATAACAACAATGTCTTTTTTGACCTTGATGGTACGCTCCATCAGGGCGATTTGTATTATGAATTTATCTTATATGCCATCTGCCACAATAAATTTAAGGTCATGGTGTGCTTGCCTGTGATATTGCTTGGGCTGATTGGCTATGCCATAAAGCCTGCGACTAAATGGGGGTTAAATTTGATATTGTTTGTTGTCTTTTTTGCTAAGAGCGATGATGACATCAAGGCGATGGTGGATATGGTGGCACAGCGTTTTGACATTAATAACCGCAGTTATCAGGACGTGGCTGTGATTTTGGATAGGTACATTGAGCTTGGACGTGAGATTTATTTGATTTCTGGCAGTCCTGATTTTTTGATACGTAGAATTTATGACAAGGTATTAAGACATCACAATGTCCATCTGATTGCCACGACCATGCAGTTTAGGTACGGCTCTTTTTGTATCGATGAACGCTGCATTGCAAGACATAAGCTTGTCATGCTAGATAAGGCGTGTGGTCAAGCGGTGTATTTTGCCGAAGGCTATAGCGACAGTCATTTGGATATGCCTGTACTGAAGCGGTGCAAGACAGCGTATCGTGTACACCGTGATGGGACGATGACAAGATGGGATTTTGCATCATAAAGTTGTTGAGCATACAGCAAGCGTGGATAAGTATTTGCTAAAATAAAATGCAAATATACCGACATCAAAAGGCACACAATATGTAAACCGACCCTTTAAAAGAGTTTGGCTTAAGATTGGCACAAATTCGCAAACAAAAAGGCTTTTCCCAAGAAATTGATATTAGCAAAACTGGCGCTAGAAAGCGGCATTGCTCGCAAGTTTAAGTGGCGTAGAGCGTGGCAAACGTAATATTGCGTTGATAAATATCCATAAATTGGCAGCGGTGCTTGATGTTCCTGCGTATGTGCTTTTAGAAAAACCAACACCAGAATAGCCAATATCAATCTTTGTCCAAAACAAAACCCCCTGATGGTCAGTCAAGGGGTTTTGATGAGAGTGATTTTTAGTTGTCTTTTTTGCTAGAAATATTCAGCAAACGATAAATCGGACAAAAATTAATCAATGCCGTTACCACAAAAATCAGCCCCAAATAACCCCACGCCCCAATCACGCCTGTCATGGCAAGCCCCACAAGTACCACGCCAGCAATCAAACGTAACGCACGGTCTATTTTTCCAAGATTGGCTTTCATAGTCATCTCCATCTAAAACAAAGAATACCAAAATTAATCAAAATCAATCAGTTAAATTCTGTTCCACGGCATAAACGCCAAAAGTTTTGCCATGCCACAAAATCCCGTCAGCCCTGCAAACAATAGCCCTGCTCCCACAAATCCCGACAAACCATAAAACCAAGGCGACACACTCGCCCCAAGTGCCACGCCCAGCAAAATCAGCGCCCCTGCAATCATCTGTACTTGACGCATGATGTCTGGCAGTGTTGAATGTTGGACGATGGGTAACTTGGCTTTTTGCCAAGCGTTAAGACCGCCATCTAAGACATACACCGCTTGGCAGTTGGCTGCGCATTCTTGTAAAAATGGGGCATTTTGCTTGGTGCGCATACCGCTTAAACAGCTAAAAATCACCACACCACCGTTTGCCATACTGTCAAGGCTTTGTGTGGTCAGTTTGTCTAGGGGACTAGAAATTGCCCCTTTGATGTGTTTGCGGGCGTATTCATCGCTGGAGCGAATGTCTATCAGTGTTGCGCCATTAGACAGTTTGTCATGGGCTGCTTGGGGGCTTAGACTGGCGATGTGGTGCATAATTTACCTTGTCATGGTTTTGCTGTGTCAGGCGGCACATCGGCGCTTGGGCAAAAATGTGTTTTTATTACGGCAATAATCTCTATCACCATAGGGCTAGACAAAGAATAATAAAGCGTCTGTGCCTCTCGGCGATAGCTTATCAGCCCTTCTTCACGCATTTTGCCAAGGTGCTGCGATAGGGCGGACTGGCTAAGTGTGGTGCATTCTAGCATTTGCCCGACACTTAACTCTTTGTGTTCAATCAGCAAACACAGCACCTGTAAACGGTGTGCATTGCCCAATGTGCGTAAAAAATCGGCAGCACGACTGGCTTGTTGTTCAAATTTGCTAAAATCTTGCTTATCTGGCGTGTCTTTTGAAAAATTTGCGTTCATAGTTTAGCTATATCTAATTTAGAATATTCTAATATAAAAGTCAATCCATTTTTTAAAATTTAAAAGATGGTTTATGGCATGACTTAACTTAACAATGCGTATTGTAAGGACTTCTGACAAGTTTGCCAACCTATCAAAATACTTGAAAAACCCACCTTTAGTTGTACAATATACTGTTGATTTTTTACAAAAAGTGTCTTGATATGTCCTATTCTTCTTTTTCTTTTGTACAAAAAAACCGCTGGGTGATGTTGGTGATTGGGGCGGCATTGCTTGTGGTGGGCGTGGTACTTGGGCGACTTAGTCACACCACCAAACCTGATATGCCTAGTACCAATCCGCCAAACCAGCCGTCTCAAAACAGCACTGCCGTTGCCATGGCGGTAGAAGCGGTACGCCCAAGCGCCCAAACTGTCAGTCAGTCCATCAGTGCCAATGGTGGCATTGTGGGTAAAGAAGTTGCCCAAGTGGGCGCACGTGTCAGTGGGGTAGCCATTGATAAGGTGCTTGTGGAAGTGGGGGACTATGTTAAGGCAGGGCAGGTGCTGGCGGTACTGGACAATCAAAACGCTACCCAAGAAGTGGTGGCTGCCCAAGCAGAACTTAAGCAAGCACAAGTGGCGCTTACAAAAGCAAAGGCGGATTTGGCACGAGTGGAGCCGCTGATTGGCATTGATGCGATCAGTCGTGAGCAGTACGACAGCTACAAAACAGCAGTGCTACAAGCGCAGGCGCAAACAGAAATGTTGCAAGCACGTCTAAACACCGTCAAAACCCATCAGGGCAATACACAGGTGGTTGCTCCTGTTTCGGGCATTATTAGCGAAAAAAGCGCTGATGTGGGTATGATGACCACAGGGGCAGCGCTATTTAGTATCATCAAAAACGGCGTGCTAGAATGGCAAGCAGGGGTCAGTGCAGCAGATGCCAGTGCCATTACACTAGGGCAGTCGGTGGAGATTAAGACACCAACAGGGGTAGCAAAAGCTGTGGTAAGTCGTATTGCACCTACTGCCAATGCCAGTCGTGAGGTGGTGGTCTATGCCACGATTCATGAAGGGGCAGGATTAAGAAATGGTATGTATCAAGCAGGAAACATTATGTTGGGTGAGCAGTCAGCCTTGATGGTGCCACAGCAGGCAATCATGACCAGTGATGGCTTTGATTATGTGTGGTTATTAACCGCAACCAACCAAAAAGACATTTATCAAGTGGCTCGTCAGGCAGTTACGCTAGGTGCGCATAAAGATGGACTGGTGGCGGTGGATTTGCCCCGTGATAAATTGGTGGTCAAACAAAGCGGTTCATTTTTGACGGACAAAGAATTGGTCAAGGTGGTGGCAATAGATGAGACTTTCCACGCCAATAAATCTGATGTCAATAATGCCGCTGCCAACAATGCCGCCACAAAGGAATAAGCCATGAATTTTTCTGCCTATTCTATCAAAAATCCACTGGTAGCGATTTTGTTATTTAGTTTATTGACGTTGCTTGGGGTGTTTGGCTTTTATCAAATGAAAGTCCAACAATTTCCTGACATTGATTTTCCGGGGGTGGTAACGACCATTACGCTGGTGGGGGCGACACCTGACCAACTTGAAAATGACATCGCCAAAAAAGTAGAAAATAAAATCACCAACATTGAGGGGGTGAAAAATATCCGCACCACTTTGCAGACAGGGTCGGTAACGGTATTTACTGAATTTGTCCTAGAAAAAGACATTGATGAAGCGGTAGATGATGTGCGCTCGGCGGTCAGTGAGGTACAAAGTGAGTTACCTGCCGCTGCCAATTCGCCCATCATTTCCAAGGTATCTACCGCAGGCTTTCCTGTAGTTACCTATTCGGTTACAGCCGACAATATGACCGAAGCGGAACTGTCGTGGTTTGTTGATGATACCTTAACCAAGCGCTTATCGGACATTGCAGGGGTGGGCAGCATTGCACGCATTGGTGGCGTGGAGCGTCAAATTCTTGTAACACCCAAGCCAGATGTACTGGCGCAATTGAGTTTGCCAATTGGTCAGCTGTCACAGCAGTTGTATGGCAAATGGCAAGATACCGCAGGTGGGGAAGCTAAAATTGGCAATCAAACCCAAACCATTCGGGTGCTTGGTATGGGTAAAAGTGTGGGCGACTTAGCGCAGGTGCAAATCACCAGTCCCCAAGGGGTGGCGGTGCGTCTAGGCACATTGGCGCAAATTAGCGATACACACGCTGACATTAGTTCACTTGCCAAATTAAATGGCAAAAATGTTGTCGCCTTTAATATCACTCGCTCAAAAGGCGCAGGCGAGGTGGCGGTGGTGAAGGCGCTGGATGAAGAGATTGCCAAATTGCAAGGCGAGCTTAGCGGCGTTCGGATTGATAAAATTGTAGATTATGCCAAGCCCATTGAAGAAAATTACCACGCCACCATGCGTATGCTGATAGAAGGCGGGGTATTGGCGGTGATTGTGGTGTTTTTGTTTTTAAGGGATTGGCGTGCAACCTTTGTGGCTGCTGCTGCCTTGCCATTGTCCATTGTGCCTGCGTTTTTTGCGATGTATTGGTTTGGCTTTAGTCTGAATATGATTTCGCTACTGGCACTGACTTTGGTGGTGGGGGTGCTTGTGGACGATGCGATTGTTGAAATTGAAAACATCATGCGTCATCTTGCCATGGGAAAAAGCCCGATGGAAGCTGCGATGGAAGCGGCAGATGAAATTGGACTTGCGGTGATTGCGACAACGTTTACCTTGATTGCGGTGTTTTTGCCAACGGCGTTTATGAGTGGGATTATTGGGCAGTTTTTTCGTCAATTTGGTTGGACGGCTGCCATCGCCATTTTTATGTCGTTATTGGTGGCACGCCTTGTTACCCCGATGATGGCGGCGTATATTCTAAAGCCAGTCAAACACCAAGACAAGCCGCCAAGCCGTGTAATGACAGCGTATTTGTCTGCGGTCAAATGGACGCTAAATCATCGCTTGATAACCATGCTGATGGCGCTTGGGTTTTTTGTGGCATCGCTTGGCTTGGCAGGGCTGTTGCCAACGGCATTTATCCCACCTGATGAAATGAATCAAACCCAAGTGTCCATTGAGCTAACGCCAGATGCTACCTTACAAGACACGCTGCGTATCAGTGAGATGGCATTGGCAAAGGTTGAGCAGCTAGAAGGGGTGTCGCAGGTGCTTTTGACGGTAGGGCAAGGGCAAAACACAGGCGACCCAAGCAGTATGCGAGGCGGTACGGTCAATGTGGCAAGTTTGGAAGTCAAGCTAACAGAGCGTGGCGCACGACCAAGCAAAACCCAAATAGAAGCAGCCATCAATCAGGCGCTAAAAGACGTGCCGTCAGCACGCTTTAATGTCGGTATTGAAGGGGGTGGTCAAGAAGCGGGGTATAGCTTTTCGGTAACCAGTAATGACAAGGCGCTGCTGGATAAAACTGTTGCGGCAATTATGAGTGATGTGCGCACTTTACCAACGGTTGCCAATGTCATTAGCAACAAAGCACTGCCCAAGCCTGAACTGTCCGTGATACCCAATGAGCTGGCGATGGCGGATAAGGGCGTAACGACCGTTGACCTTGCAACAACCTTAAGGGTGGCAACGGTGGGCGATTATGAGCAAGCCTTACCCAAATTAACGCTTGAAACCCGTCAAATTCCGATTGTGATTCGTCTAAGTGATGTGCATAAACAAGACATTGATGATTTATTGGCGTTATATGTGCCAAGTAGCAAAGGGCAGATGGTGCAAGTCAAAGAAGTAGCCACATTACGTTATGGCTCGGGGGAGTCAAGTGTGAGTCGTTTTAATCGAGAGCGTGCCATCAAGGTAACGGTATTTCCTGCCAGCGGTGAGGTGGGTGAGTTGATTGAAGCGGTCAAAGCCACCAAAACGCTTGCCAATCTACCTGTGGGCGTAACAGTGATTGATGAGGGGCAAGCCGAAAACATGGCAGAGCTGTTTAGTGGCTTTATGATGGCGATGGGTGTGGGGGTGTTTTGTATCTTTGCGGTGCTGATGCTCTTGTTCCATCGAGTGCTACAGCCGTTTACTATTTTGATGGCGTTGCCGTTGTCCATTGGTGGGGCGTTTGTGGGACTGCTTGCTACGGGCAGTAGTATGTCCATGCCTGCGATGATTGGCTTTATTTTGCTGATGGGGATTGCCACCAAAAACTCAATTTTGCTGGTGGATTATGCCATCATCGCCCAAGACCAAGATGGGTTATCTCGCTTTGAAGCACTGATTGATGCCTGTCAAAAACGGGCTCAACCGATTATTATGACCACCATTGCCATGGGCGCAGGAATGTTGCCTTTGATTATTGGTTTTGGTGATGTGGACTCAACCTTTAGCCGTCCGATGGCAGCGGCGGTGCTTGGTGGTCTGATTACATCTACTTTTTTGAGCCTTGTGGTGATTCCTGTGGTTTATACTTTGATGGATGATTTAGGAAGGGTGTTTAAAAGAAAGACTGCCTAAGCTTATAAAAACTCTCGATGATTGATATTGAGAGTTTTTGTTTTATGTGTTTGATTAAGCTTGTCTTAAAATATCAAGACTTTTAGCATTCGTTTGGGTTGCTGCCAATGTAGCCAATGTAAATGTGTATAAACCCCTTTTGACATTGCTAAAGCACTGCCGCTTCCATTACAATAAATTCTCAATTGATTTGGAAAATGAGTATGCAAACGTTGCAACACACAACACGGGAAGTTTGGCTCAATATCGGTGCGGTGATGGTCGCCCTTGTGGTGGTTCATATTTTGGGGCGGTTTATTTTTACGCCTTTGATGCCGTACTTTATTGATGATGGGCTGTTTACATTGGCACAAAGTGCTGATTTGGCAAGCATTAATTATTTGGGTTATTTGGTTGGGGCGCTCTTGGCGGTGTTTTTTGCCACGCCACATTGGATAAAAAAGATACTACTTGCCAACATTGCGCTCAACATACTCAGTACAGTGCTACAGTGTGCGACCACAGAATTTTATGTCATGATGCTGCTGCGGCTGTTAAATGGCGTCAGTAATGGCACAGTGTTTGTGCTTGCGCCTGCATTAATGCTTGAGTGGCTACACGCTCGGGGCAAGGCGCATTTAAGTGGGCTGATGTATTTTGGGGTGTCGGCAGGACTGGTGGCAAGTGGATTATTGACAAGCAGTACCGCTCATGCTTTTAGTGGGTCGGATCGTTGGCTGCCTGTGGCGGCGCTGGCGTGTCTTTTGGGGGCGTATGCCATGTATCGGCTTGCCAAGGTGGAAGTTCATTTGCCAGTCGCCAAGTCAAATGTAGCGCCGCAGCCACTGTTTGACCGCCAAAGCACGCTGCTGTTTTTGGCGTATTTGGGGGCGGGATTTGGTTATATTTTGCCCATGACCTTTTTGCCGACACTGGCTTTTGCCATCAATGCACATGAACCGCTAAATGCCCATTTGTGGACGATGGTGGCACTATCTTGTCTGATTACTACACCCCTGTGGAACAAATTGGGGGCGGTCATCGGCGACAAAAAAGCCATCATCATCAGCTATTGGGTACAGGCGTTTGGCGTGGGGACGCTACTTTTGCTGCCGAACATTGGGGATTGATTTTGTGCGCTGTTGGCGTGGGTGGCGGATTTTTGGGTTCGGTGATGTGTACACAAAGATATGCTCGGGCATTACAGCCAAGCCAAGGCGTGAAGCTGTCTGCGGTGCTGATTACCATTTATGCAGGCGCTCAACTGGTTGCGCCACTGGCTGCCAAGGGATTGATGTCGGTGGGGGTGAGTTTATTTGCCACGTTTGTGTTGGGGTTTGTGGCGTTTATTTGGTCGCTGGTGATGATGGTTTTGATTAAAGATTAAAAGTTGAACTGTCTTAAAAATAAAAAATCCGCCCAAATAAAGCGGATTTTTTTTTATGGTACTACCATTAGCCACCAAAGTCATCAAGCAAGATGTTTTCATCTTCTACGCCAAGTGATTTTAGCATTTTGATGACGGCAGCGTTCATGACCGGTGGACCACACATATAAAACTCACAGTCTTCGGGCGCTGGGTGGTCTTTTAGGTATTCTTCATAAAGGACGTTATGAATAAACCCTGTGTAACCTGTCCAGTTGTCTTCAGGCTGCGGATCAGAAAGGGCAACGTGCCACTCAAAGTTGGGGAATTCTGCTGCCAGTCCGTCATAGTCTTCTACATAGAACATTTCACGCTTAGAACGAGCTCCGTACCAGAAGCTGATTTTGCGGTCGGATTTTAGGCGTTTTAATTGGTCAAAGATGTGTGAACGCATCGGCGCCATACCTGCACCGCCACCGATGAATACCATTTCGGCTTTGGTGTCTTTGGCAAAAAATTCACCATAAGGGCCTGATACGGTAATTTTATCCCCCGGTTTTAGGCTAAAGACATACGATGACATCTTACCTGGTGGGATACCTTCAGGGCCACGGGGCGGTGGGCTGGCGATACGAATGTTAAATTTGATGATGCCTTTTTCTTCAGGGTAGTTTGCCATAGAGTAGGCACGAATCACGGGCTCATCAACTTTGGAAGTGTAACGCCATAAGTTGAAATTGTCCCAATCTTCGTGGTATTCAGGGGCAATGTCAAAGTCCTTATAATGCACGGTGTGCGGTGGCGCTTCTAACTGCACATAACCCCCTGCACGAAACGGCACAACTTCGCCTTCAGGGATTTTTAAGGTAAGCTCTTTAATAAAGGTGGCGACGTTATCATTGGAGATAACGGTACATTCCCATTTTTTGACATCAAAAAATTCTGGGTCAATTTCAATCGCCATGTCTTGTTTGACAGCCACCTGACAGGCAAGACGCATACCATCACGAATTTCACCTTGGGTAAAATGTCCTTCTTCGGTGGGTAAAATATCGCCACCGCCAGAAACCACTTTACAGCGACACTGTCCACAAGTACCACCACCGCCACAAGCAGATGACAAGAAAATGCCTTCGTTTGCTAGGGTTTGTAGCAGTTTGCCGCCTGCTTCGGTGCTGACGCTGTTGTCGGGGTTGTCGTTGATGTTGATGGTAACTTTGCCAGTACTGACCAATTTTGAGCGAGCAATCAAAATGACTACCACCAAACTCATAATGATGGCGGTAAACATGGCGACGCCGCCAAATGCGGTACCAAATTCCATGATACTTTTCTCCTAATTGCTTATAGCGACATACCGCCGAATGACATAAAGCCAAGCGACATCAAGCCAACGGTGATAAAAGTAATGCCAAGACCACGAAGTGGGGCAGGGACATCGGAGTATTTTAGCTTATCACGAATGGCAGCCAAAGTAGCAATCGCCATTGCCCAACCTAGACCTGAGCCGATACCATAGACGACAGATTCGCCAAAGTTGTAATCACGCTCCACCATGAACAACACGCCACCCATGATGGCACAGTTTACGGTGATGAGTGGCAAAAATACCCCTAGGGCGTTGTATAGGCTTGGTACATACTTATCTAGGAACATTTCCATGATTTGTACCACGGCGGCGATAAGGGCGATGTAGCTTAAAAAGCCCAAAAAGCTAAGGTCGGTATCAGGAAAACCTGCCCAAGCCAATGCGCCATCTTTGAGCAAATATTGATAAAGTAGGTTGTTTAGCGGTACGGTGATCGCCATTACCACCACCACCGCAATCCCCAAGCTGATGGCGGTAGAAACTTTCTTTGAAATGGCAATAAAGGTACACATGCCCAAGAAAAAGGCAAGTGCCATGTTTTCAATAAAAACAGACGTAATAAATAAACTGATATAGTGCCCCATTAGTGACCCCCCATGCCTTTAGACTGTGGTTTCATCACATATTCTGCCGGTTCTTGTTGATCTTTTTCCAAATGCGAATGACGGCAATAAAGCCTGCAATCACAAAGAACGCCGATGGTGGCAGTAGCAACAAACCATTTGGCACATACCAGCCGCCATCGGTGGCTTTTTCTAGTAATTGAATGCCAAACCAGCTGCCATTACCCAAGATTTCACGCACGGTCGCCACAAATAACAACACCGCAGAATACCCCAAGCCGTTACCAATACCGTCCAAAAAGCTAGGAATGGGCGGATTACTCATGGCAAAGGCTTCAGCACGACCCATTACGATACAGTTGGTGATGATAAGACCAACGAACACCGATAAAGAACGGCTGATGTCATAAGCAAAGGCTTGCAAAATCTGATCGACCACAATCACCAAGGACGCAATGACCACCATCTGCACGATGATACGAATGCTTGAAGGGATATTATTGCGAATGATGGAGATAAAAAAGCTAGAAAATGCCGTAACCAAGGTCAAAGCAATACACATCACCAAGGCGTTGGGTACGCTGGTGGTTACTGCAAGCGCCGAACAGATACCAAGGATTTGTAGGGCGATGGGGTTATTATTAAAAATCGGCGTGGTTAAGATGTTTTTGGTATCAGCCATGATTATGCTCCTTGACCATTATCAGCTTTGTTGGCTTTTAGGTTATCCAAAAACGGCTTATAGCCATTTTCGCCCAGCCAAAACTGTAGCAAGTTATTAACACCACGAATGGTCAGCGTTGCGCCACTAATGCCATCAACTTGACCTTCTTTGGCAGTACCAGCTTTGGTAACAGCCATTTTCATCGAACCGTCTTCGTTGTAGAGCTGTTTGTCCACCCATAAGGCACGCCACGGCTCATCAGTGATACGAGAACCCAGACCGGGAGTTTCTTTGTGTTGATAAAAGTTTACCCCTTTGATGGTGTTGAAATCTTTGTCTAGGGTCAAAAGACCATAGATTTGACCCCAAAGACCTGCGCCATGAATGGGCACAACCACTTGTTCAATTTCGCCATTTGTCCCTTTGGATAAATACACTTTACCCAGTTTGGGTTTTGCGCCAATGCCTGCGGTGTCTTCGGTCAAAGGCGTGGACAAATCGGGCGTACGGGCTGCTTTGGCGACATCATAGCTTGCAGCGTCGGTAATGCCAAGCGTTTTGATTTCTTCGTCGGTGGCAAATTGACCTGTTTGTAAATTGACCAAACGCACTTCAAAGTCTTTGAAACGTTCGGCGATGACGCTACTGCTGTCTGTGGCAGGGTTAAATTTGCCGGCAGCGACCAAAATGTTTTTGTTTAAATCAAGACGGGCGTTTTCTTGTTGCTTTGCTTTTAGACCAACAGCAACAGCAGATACGAGCACCGAGCACACCAAGCACAAAACCAATGCTGTGACAATGGTGCTGGCGTTACTATTTTTGGCTGACATGGCTTAATCTCCGTGCAGTTTGACGTTTGATGTTGGCTTGAGTAACAAAGTAGTCAAAGAGTGGGGCGAACAAGTTAGCAAACAAGATGGCAAGCATGATGCCTTCGGGGAATGCAGGGTTTACCACACGAATGACGACCGTCATAAAGCCAATCAGTAGCCCATAGAACCAACGACCTGTATCGGTATGAGCGGCTGACACAGGGTCAGTTGCCATAAACACCGCCCCAAACATAAAGCCACCGATGACCAAATGCCAGTGCGGAGCTAGGCTCATCATGGGGTTGTCGCCACCAATCATATTAAAGACAAAACTTGTGGCAACCAAACCGATGACGCAGCCTGCAATCACTCGCCAAGACGCAATTTTTGTCCACAAAAGTCCAATCATACCAATCAAGATGGCAATGATGGAGACTTCACCCATCGCCCCTTGCATATTGCCCAAGAACGCATCTAGCCATGTGATGGGGTTGCCCCAAGCGTCCACAAATTTATCAGCAGTTACGCCAACAGCGGCTTGACCTAAGGGCGTTGCGCCACTAAAGCCGTCCACGGCTGTCCATACAGAGTCGCCAC
>JBHAZZ010000001.1:0-30683 GCA_041781275.1 Moraxella sp. | reverse complement strand
TGTTGTTGATACTTCTAATAATACATCTTTTAGGATATTTTTCATCATAATCTCCACAATTAAATCAAAGATTTCTTAAATCTAAAATCAATTGGCACTGTTGGTGGATTTTTTAATACATCAATAATCACATCAATCATCTCATCAACAAAATATTTCATAATAAACCTCTTATTTAACCTAATTAATATGGATATATAATATGACTTAAAAAATACTATGTCAATCATTGACACATTTTTATAAGCTTACAATTTATACTCCAAAATATATGCAAGAACTTTACTTTTTGTCATAGATACAATCATCTATTTTTTTACAGTACTTGCGCTTAATGATTGCCATTATAATGACATTTTTTCAAAAGCACATAAATTGTAAGCTTACATTTTTTTCCCTATCAGGGCAGCCAATTACCCTATTTTTATTATATCTATAAAAATCAATAACTTATAAATTTTTTAACTACCACCTGAACTTCTACCCATCTTTATTTTTGCAAAATTGGGTCAAAAAGCGTATAATATTGGGCTATTTTTCCTAATATCTTCTTAATTTTGTTTTAGTTTTCGCCTTCTTTGGCGAAGCAGTGAAAAGGTGCATTATGGCAGGTCATAGTAAATGGGCTAACATCAAACATCGTAAAGCCAAACAAGATGCCGCAAAAGGCAAAATCTTTACCAAAATCATTCGTGAAATCGTTTCAGCCTCCAAAGGCGGCGATCCAGACCCAGCCAACAACCCTCGCCTACGTGCCGTCCTAGAAAAAGCCAACGCTGCCAACATGACCAAAGACGTCATCAAACGTGCCATTGAGCGTGGTCAAGGCGGTGGTGAAGGCGACAACGTCCAAGAAATCACCTATGAAGGCTATGGCGTAGGTGGTGTGGCAGTGATTGTAGAAACCATGACCGACAACGTCAATCGCACCGTCGGCGAAGTACGCCACGCCTTTAGTAAGCACGGTGGCAACCTTGGTACGTCAGGTTCGGTGGCTTATTTATTTAGTAAACGTGGCGAAATCCTCTTTAATGATGTCAGCTTAGAAGACAAAGTGATGGAAGTTGCCCTAGAAGCAGGCGCTGACGATATTGAAAATGACGGCGAAAGTCTGCTGGTCATCACAAGCCCCAATGAATTTGGTGCAGTGGTGGACGCTTTGGCAAACGCAGGTCTTAAAGCAGACAGCATGGAAGTTACCATGTCGCCCAGCACTACTGCCGACATTGACAACATTGACGATGCGCAAAAAGTGCTTAAAATGATTGATATGTTAGAAGAATTGGACGATGTCCAAGAAGTCTATACCAATGTCAATTTTAGTGATGATGTGATGGCAGCGCTTGATGCGTAACGCTTAATACTCATTGATTTTAAGGGGATTTTTATGAAAGCCTTGATGATTTTATGCTTTGGACTGTTATCCACCACTTTGGTTTACGCCAAAGAAGTTGCAGGGTATCGTTTTGAAGATTATCCTGCCACCATTTATCAAGGCAAAAAAGCCCCCTTAAAATTGGGGAGCAAGTACCAACCACTTAAAAATCACTTAACCGACGCTCATAAAGATGGCGAAATTGGCTTTGCTGGCAATTACATGGTAGGAATGTGGGGCTGTGGCACAGGCTGTGTCAGTGGCGCAATGATTGATAAACGAACAGGAAAAATTTACGATTTCCCCGTTAACATTGATTATCGTTGC
The DNA here is from genome assembly GCA_041781275.1 of Moraxella sp. Classification (GTDB taxonomy): domain Bacteria; phylum Pseudomonadota; class Gammaproteobacteria; order Pseudomonadales; family Moraxellaceae; genus Moraxella. The sequence continues at coordinate 28,981 of JBHAZZ010000001.1, read as the reverse complement.
TATTCTAGCGAAGAAACCCCTGATGATGAAGACATTTTCTTTTATCCCGACAGCCGTTTATTAATCACAACCAGCTGTGAACAAGACGAAGATACGGACGGATACGCCAAACAAACCTTTACTTATTTTATCAGTGTTTGGAACGAAAAAAGCAAAACCTTTAAATCCATTGATAAAGTTAAACGAACCAAAACAGTGAAAATTGATTAGGCGCTTGGTTTGTTGTTAGATTGGTTTGTTATGTGATTGTTCTGACTGAGATATGTCGTATAGTACTTATTAAGGCGTGTGAAATGTCAACAAGCCCTAATATATGTGATTATTTGTTATTGATACAGAACTGAATTTGCTTAGTAAAATGACTTAGTCCAAATAACCACTTGATTGACAAATATTAAAAAACTACTCACTGAATTCATCAAGCACCTTTAATCAGTGAAAAGCCAAGGAACCCCCATGCTCACCCCCTACGTTCGTGCCATTTTGCAAGCCACCGTTTATGATGTTGCGGTGCGTACACCACTTGAACCTGCCATCAAACTCTCCAAACGCTTTGATAACAACATTCGTATCAAGCGTGAAGATTTGCAGCCTGTGTTTAGCTTCAAACTGCGTGGGGCGTACAATAAAATCAGCCAACTGTCAGACAGCGAAAAAGCAAAAGGCGTGATTTGTGCGTCCGCAGGTAACCACGCCCAAGGGGTCGCCTATTCTGCTGCCCGTCTTGGCATTAATAATTTGATTGTTATGCCCACCACCACGCCCGACATCAAGGTGCAAGCGGTCAAATCCTTGGGGGGCAATGTACACTTGCATGGCGACAGCTTTGATGAAGCCAACCACTTTGCCATCAATAAATCCCAAACAGACGGCTTAACCTACATTGCCCCTTATGACGATGAATTGGTCATTGCAGGTCAAGGCACCATCGCCCTTGAGCTTACCCAACAGTGGCGTGAAATTGATTATGTGTTTGTGGCGGTGGGCGGTGGCGGTTTGATGGCAGGCATTGCCGCCTATCTTGGCGATGTCGCCCCACACATCAAGGTGGTTGCCGTTGAGCCAGAAGGGGCAGCTTGCTTAAAAGCCGCCTTAGAAGCAAATGAAAGGGTACGTCTACCACAAGTTTCTTTGTTTGCCGATGGTGTGGCGGTGGCACAAATTGGCGAAAAACCCTTTGACGTTGCCAGACTGCCCAAATCCGACAAATCAGGTACGGTCATTGAGCCTGAAGTCATCACCTGCACCAATGACGAAATCTGCGCCGCCATCAAAGATGTGTTTGAAGAAAACCGTGCCATCGTTGAAACGGCAGGGGCGCTGTCGGTCGCTGGCTTGAAAAAATACCTTGCCAAGCACAACCTAAAAGGCAAAAACTGCGTTGCCATCGTTTCAGGGGCAAACATGAATTTTGACCGCTTACGCTACATCGCTGAACGCACCGAAATTGGCGAACAAAAAGAAGCGATTTTTGCGGTGGCACTGCCTGAAAAAATCGGCGCATTTTTGGATTTTTGTCGTGTGCTACAAGGTCGCAACATCACCGAATTTAACTATCGTGTGGACGCTTTAAACCCTACCGCTGCCGCTCATGTGTTTGTCGGTATTGGACTTAAAGAAGGACAAAAAGAACGCACCACCATCGCCAATCTTTTAAAAGACGGTGGCTATACCGCTTATGATTTGACCGATGATGAAGCTGCCAAAACCCACATTCGCTATTTGATTGGCGGTCATGCCAATTTGGACGATGAACAATTATTCCGTGTGATTTTCCCTGAAAGACCGGGGGCGCTATTGAACTTTTTGGAAAAATTGGGTCAGGATTTTAATATCAGCTTATTTCACTATCGCAATCATGGCGCTGCCGAAGGTCGCATCATGGTGGGTTTACAAGCTTCCAAAGGCAGTAGCCGCCAAATCCAAGACGCCCTTACCGACATCGGCTATGAATGCACCAATTTGACAGACAATGTGGGGTATCAGTTGTTCTTAAAATAACCAAGCAGTCAGCCAAAAACCGTAGCTTATCCCTACGGTTTTTTATGTGCTTTATCAAGCCTTTGAAAATTTTTTTAACATTCATTGGATAAGCTTTATTCGTTCATCAGCTTCCAAAACGCCACCGCTTGTGCCATCATCTTGACATCATGCACCCGCACAATGCTTGCCCCTTGTAAAATCGCCATAAAATGCACCAACACCCCAAGCCCATCTCTGTCCATGGGTGTATGATTTTGTAAATCAGCAAAAGGCATTTTTTGTAACAGCTCGCCCAAAAACCGCTTTCTTGACACACCAAACAGCATGGGATAATTAAGCAGTTCTTGCACCCGCTTAAGTTCATTCATCAATTGTTTGTGGTGCTGATAATTTTTGGCAAAACTCATGCCCACATCAATCACGATGTTTTCTTGTTTCACGCCTGCCATGGTCGCTTTGTCAATACTTGCCTTCAATTCACGCACCACATCAGCGACGACATCATCATAATTTGCCAGCGCATCCATGGTGGACGGCTCGCCCCGACTGTGCATGAGCACCACAGGACAGCCAAGCTCACTTGCCACTTGGCACGCCGCATCACGACGCAGCGCCCTGACATCATTTATCATGTCCGCTCCATTTTTGATGGCAGCTTCCATCACTATTGGACTGCTAGTATCCACCGAAAGCCACACTTCATCACCGAGCGTCTGACGAATGGCACGCACCACAGGCACCACACGGGTCAGCTCTTCGTCAGCCAAAACAGGCGCTGCGTTGGGGCGAGTGGACTCTCCGCCAATGTCAATGATGTCTGCGCCATCTTGGATTAATTGTTTGGCATGAAGCAGCGCTTTTTCTACGCTATTAAATTGCCCGCCGTCCGAAAAAGAGTCAGGCGTAACATTCAAAATACCCATCACTTTTGGCGTGGACAAATCCAGCACTTTACCCCGAAAAGTTAATTGATGATTGGGCAATGGACAAAAAACTGACATAGACGTAACTCTCACTCATTTGGCTTTTTAACTTTTTAGCTTTTTAACTGCTTAAAAATGCGTTATAGTAACACAACCTTTTTATAAGGATAAGGAAAAACTTTGCAATATTTTGACAGACATGAAGGCGGAGAAAACGCCATTTTGGTGCATTTAGACATTCAGCACACCCCAGACCCCGATGACTTAGAAGAATTTCGCTTGCTTGTGCATTCGGCAGGGGCTAACGAACTTGAAATCATCACAGGCAGCCGCCAAAAGCCACACGCCAAATATTTTGTCGGCACAGGTAAAGCCCAAGAAATCGCCGACAGAGTGGAGCGTCTCGGGGCGGACATTGTCATTTTTAATCACAACCTAAGCCCAAGCCAAGAACGCAACTTAGAAAGCTTATTAAAATGCCGAGTACTCGATCGTACGGGGCTGATTTTGGACATTTTTGCCCAACGTGCCAGAACTTACGAAGGCAAATTGCAAGTAGAACTGGCACAGCTTAGCCATCTTGCCACACGTTTGGTTCGGGGTTGGACGCACCTAGAACGCCAAAAAGGTGGTATTGGACTGCGTGGGCCGGGGGAAACTCAGCTTGAAACCGACCGCCGACTTTTGCAAATTCGGGTGGGACAGCTCAAAGCCAAACTTGCCAAAGTCAAACAAACCCGAAGTCAAGGACGTGCCAAACGCCAAAAGTCCGACATTCCTACCATTTCTTTGGTGGGTTATACCAACGCAGGCAAATCCACGCTGTTTAACCGTTTAGCTGATGAAAACATTTATGCCGCCGATCAGCTGTTTGCCACACTAGACCCAACACTTCGCCGAGTGAACTGGACAGGGGTCGGGTCGGTGGTGCTGGTGGATACGGTTGGTTTTGTCAGACATTTGCCCCATGAATTGGTGGAAAGCTTTCACGCCACCTTAGAAGAAACCCTAGAAGCTGATTTGTTGCTTCATGTCATTGATGGCAGCAGCGCCGATATGCACGACCAAATCCACGCCGTCAATGAAGTACTCAAAGAAATCAGCTCAGATGCGCCTGTTTTGCTGGTTTATAATAAAATTGACAAAAGTGGTGATCCGCCCAGCATTTATTACAAAGACCAAGACACACCTGCTCGGGTTTATGTCTCGGCTCGAGAAAATTTGGGCATAGACAAGCTGATACAAGCGGTGGGCGAGCTTTTGGTGGGCAAACTGACCAAGTTTCATTTGACCCTGCCTTATCATGCAGGGCAACTAAAAAATACCTTGCACGAATGGGGCGTCATCAATGACAGTCAGTATGACGAAACAGGACATGAATGCCTAAGCGTTACTTTGGCGGCTGACAAACTCAAAGCTCTACTGGGCAAACACGCCCTAAACCCCTTTGATGTGCTGCCAAGCCATGAAGCCAGCTTATTGATGCCAAAGCTAGAACCTTTTGAAAAATAATGATATTTTTAATAAAAATAACCAACATTTAGACAAAATATTGACCCTGAAGTTTCATCATTTTACAATGAATTATATAAAATTGATGAATACATATATTGGGGAAAGTCATGAAACCACCCTATCGCTCGCCCAGCTTTTGGCTAGGTATGCTTGCAACCGCTTTTCTTGTGGTGGCGGTGCGTGAAGGCGCTTTATATGTTTGTACTTTGTTAAATCTACCGACAGCGTCCAACATTGTGGGTTTGGTGGTTTTGTTTGTACTGCTTGTGGGCGTGCGGCTTTGGCGTGGCGAATTGCCCAAATGGCTTTCTTATTCGTCTAGCGTACTGCTTGTGGACAGCGGATTTGCTTTTTTGCCCGTCTCGGCAGGGGCAGGGATTTTGCTGTTTGGCTTGGGCGATGAGATGTGGGCGGTGTGTGCGATCATTTTGGTCAGCGTCATTATTCCTTTGTGGGCATTTGCCAAATTGTCCGAAAAATGGCTCAAAAACGTCAAGGAGTAGGTATATGCAGCAGTTAGACAGCACTTTAATTTTAACCGCCTTTGTCATCACCTTGGTGGCACACATTGGCGCAAAATATGTGTTAAGATACCTAAACCGCTACATTCGTGGCATTCCCATGATCATCATCGCCATCTGTTTGACTTTGTTGATTTTATTGGTGGTACAAATCCCCTATCACACCCACTACGCTCACGCCAAACCTGTGTTTGATCGCCTACTTGGTTATAGCACCGTACTGCTTGCTGTACCCCTTGCTGGCATGGATTTTAAGGGTTTGCCCGTCAAAAAATTATCGCTGATCGTGGCGCTTGCCAGTGTGGTTGGTGCAATTTTACCCATGTCTTTGTCTTATGTGTTTGCCCTACAACACGAAACTTTGCTTGCCTTTGCCACTCGTTCAGTAACCACACCTGTGGGACTGTCAGTCGCCCAAGTCATCAACGCCCCCTTGGTCATGGCAAATTTAATCATCATCGTATCGGGCATTTTAGGGGCTGGCATTTGTCGCATTTTATTTAAAAACATTCATGACGACAGAGCCAAAGGCTTATCGCTTGGGCTTGTGGCTCATGCCATCGGCACGGTAGAAGCATGGCAAATCAGCCCAACGGCAGGACGTTATGCCGCCTTTGGTTTGGCAATCAATGGCATGGTAACGGCGGTTTGGTTGCCCATTTTTATTCTCAGTGTCAGTCCTTGATATGGGCGTTTGTCGTAAAAATTAGGACTTTTGAGTCATTTTTACCCTTGTCAAGCAAAATTATGTTATAATTTAGATAACAATTTTGGTATGACAATACGACTATGACAACAAAACTGCTAAACCACACCGCTTTTTATACCCTAGTTGCCCTAAGTCTTGGGGCGACAGTCGCTCATGGCGAAAATATTTATGTTTATAAAAAAGGGGAAAACGGTCAAGCCTTTTTGACCAACATCAAACAAAACACCAACGGCAAAGAAAAATTCACCGAAATCAGTGTTACTTACTACCCCGATACCAAACTCCATAAAGGCGACATTCCCGCCACCTATAACCCCACCACTGCCGCCACCCCAAGCCGCAGCTCCAACCGCAACGCCTTTGACCATTTGATTCGTGCGTCTGCCGCCCGTCATGGGGTTGATCCTGCCTTGGTCAAAGCCATCATTCACACCGAATCGGCATTTAATCCCAACGCTCGCTCACCTGTGGGCGCTATGGGTCTTATGCAGCTTATGCCTGGTACAGCAAGGGACATGGGGGTGAGTAACCCTTGGGATCCTGCCCAAAATATCGAAGGCGGCACCAAATATTTGGCATGGCTACAGCGTCAATTTAGAAACCGTGATTTTGTGGTGGCGTCTTATAACGCAGGACTGGGCAACGTCAAAAAATATGGCGGCGTTCCCCCTTTTAGAGAAACCCAAAATTACGTCAAATCGGTCAATAGTCGCTACAGCAGTTTGTATCGCAGCGACGCTGGCATTGTCGGTGGTGGCACACACCTAGCGTATAACGCCCCCGTCGTCAATACAGCGCCCACACCCGCCCCCAGTCCTGCCACCGTAGAGATTCCCACGTCTCGGGGCGTACAAACCGTCAAAGTAAACTACACCCCCGAAAACCCCACCATCTCGGGATCAGGCTCAGGGCGTGTGTTTATCAGTAGTGGCAATCGCTAAAACTCCTATAAAAGCAGTGGCACAAGCACAGGGGCGATAAAGGCGGTCAACACACCGTTTAAAATCAGCCCCACACTGGCATAAGCCACATAGCGCTGACCCATACCCATCACCCTGACCGTACCCAATGCGTGCGACGCTGTTCCCATTGCCAGCCCCTGCGTCATGGGGCGTTTTGCTTTTACTTTATGTAGCACCCAAATACCCATGATTTGTCCTGCCACGCCTGCCACCAACACTGTGGTTGCGGTAATGCCTGCCACCCCATGCAGTTTTTCGGTTACTTCAATGGCGATGGGCATGGTAACAGATTTTGCTGCGATGGCGACACTCAGCTCATCACTGCCCCCAAGCCGTACAGACAGCCACACCCCAGAGACGATACCCACCACCGAGCCTATCACCTGTGAGACAATGATGGGTAGCCACTGCACTCGGATTTTTTGCCATTGTATGTACAAAGGCACAGCAAGACACACCACCGCAGGCTGCAACCAAAAGGTCAAATAACTGCTTGCCTTCTCAAAACTTTGCCACGGCACATCAAGCCCAAACAGCACCAAAATCACCACAATCGTGGTAATCAGCGTCGGATTGATAAGCTGTGTTCGCCATTTGTCCCGAAGCTGCATACAGCCCCAAAAGCAACTAATCAATAACAGCAATAGAAAAAATGGGTTATGCGTCAGTTCGCCAAGCCGATGTAGATTATCCATGAGTGCCACTTCCTGTTTGGCGAGATTTTTGATAACGTCTTAGCCACTGATACGATTTGCCTGTACTTATCAGTACCAAAAATGTGCTAAGTGTCGTCGCCACAAGCAGCACCCACAAATCATCACGAATCAAATCCAAATACTGCATGATGGAAATACACGCAGGCACAACCATCAGCACCAAATAATCCAACATGACTTTTGCCAAGGATTGCACCGTTTCTAGTTTGACCACTTTGGTTTGTAGGGCAAAAAACAAAATCAACAGCCCAATGACGCTCGGTGGCAGCGGCAAATTTGTCAAAGCAATCAACACTTCTGCCAAAAAAACGCACAAAAACACCACCAAAAATGCTTTTAGATTCATCAGACATTCCCAATAAAATAACAGATTATAACAAAATACCCCCATTTACGCCGTTTTTGTTCTCTTTTTTTGACCAATAAAAACGCCCCTAGAAAAACTAAGGGCGCATGAACAACAAATTAAGGCTATTGAATGCTGGTCGTTTCTTCTGCCAAACTTAATTTGATGCCCTGCCCCAAGCCTTTACCAACTTGCACCCCCAAGCGATCAAAAACCTGCTGCATGGGATCGGTATAGGTATAATTGACGGAGTGTTCTAAGTTAAGCTCTTTTTCTAAAGCACGCAAACCGCCCGTTTTGTCGGCAAGCCCAAGCTCAATGGACTGTTTGCCCGTCCAAAACAGCCCACTAAACAGTTTGTTGCCTTCAGGATCTTTTAGGCGATCGCCACGCCCTTCTTTGACCGCATCAATAAAATTTTGGTGAGTAATGTCAAGGATTTGTTGCATACGCACCCTTTCATCTTCGGTCATGGGTCGGGTGATGCTCATGATGTCCTTATATTCGCCCGATGTCATGGTCGCTGAACTGACGCCGACTTTTTTCATCAATTCTTCTACGTTATAGCTAGACATGATCACGCCAATAGAACCCACCAAACTGGACGGATTGACCCAAATTTCGTCCGCCGCTGACGCAATATAATACGCACCACTTGCCCCCATGTCGCCAATGATGGCATAGAGTTTTTTATTGGGGTATTCTTTTTTTAGATCTTGGGCGGTTTGCCAAATTTCATCGGACTGTACAGGGCTACCCCCTGGGGAATTAATGGCAAGGGCAACCGCTTGTGAATTGGGGTTTTTAAAGGCTTCAGTCAAAGCCTGACCGACATTGTAGGCACTGGCTTCTTCTTCACTGGAGATGACGCCATTGACTTCCACCACCGCCAAATGCGACTGTTTTGCGCCAGTGGGCAAATGGGCGTTGTCGCTACAGCCACGCCCAAACGCAAGCAAAATAAAAATGATGTAAACAAAGGTCAACAGTTTAAAAAATATCCCCCAACGGCGAGCTTTACGCTGCTCATCAATGCTTGCCATTAAGGTTTTTTCCAAAAGTCGCCATTCTTGCCCCACAGGCTGCGACGTTTTTGTATTTGTGGTTGGGTCAGAATTTTCTGTGTGTTTATTAGGATTTGGTGGCCATGCCATGGGTGGTACTCATAAATAAAAATGTAAGTATTTTACTGTAAAATCAGGGCAAGTGCTAGAACATATCCGATTTGCTTACATTTTGACAACTTATGTAACACGATTGCCACCGTCTCAATCGCCAGCTTTCCACTGCGCCAACTGTTCGGTGATTTTTTGTTGATTTTTGGGGCTTGGGGTATCGCTAAACACCACTTGCTTGGGCGAAAATTGTGATAACGTATTTGTATTTACAGCGTGTCTACTGTGCGATAGCCAAAGCACGCCCTTCATAGGCGGAGTGTCCAAACTTTGGCAAATCATGTCGTATAACTGCCATGTCCGTTCATGGGTAGCGCCATTGATGATGATTTGTGTGGTTTGGGGCAAATCATTCACCTTATCATCATCACTGACCAGTCCGCCTGTGATGTGTGGCTGATACTGACTGTCAAACAGCACCGTACAGCCCCGAAGCGTATCATCATTAAAATTTTGCCAGCCTGTCAATATGCGCATACTAAGCCCCGACCCTTGCCACGTTTGCCCCGATGTGCAAGACAGTGCAGGCAGCGACGCTGTTTTTTCTTGGGGCTGCCATAAGCGATAAATGGGAATATACTGATGTAACTGGGTAAGCGCTTGATGGGCGTTTTGGCTGGGCGTTTGTACAATCACACCCGTCAAATGATGAATGCCTTGGGCGCTTAATTGATCTGTCCACAGCTTTGCCAAAGCGTCAGGGGTTTTTCTTGTGCCAAAATCACTGATGACCAACCACACCGCACGATTGTCCACGCTGTCAGGGTCAGCGCCTTCTTGATAAATCAGCACTTGACTTAGGGCGTTGTCATCACTGGGCAGCACCACCACCGATAACAAAGATTTTGCAGAAGTTCCAAACATCGACAATCCTAGCGCCATACTTGGCATCAGCACCCATATTTTAGACAGCAAAGGCGTTTTATAAGTCAGGACAATCAGCCCCATAAAGGCAAGCCCGACCGTGCCAAAGCTTTGGTGTAACCAACTGTCGCCTGCCACATCTTGCAGCCAATATAAAACTTCATGAAACACCCACAAAATACCGCCAATGACCGACCAAAGCACGTCCGCCACAAAAGGTGCAACAAAAAACACCACGCCTGCCAACAAATTGATGGGTACAACCACCGCCGAAAATAGCCCAATCGCCCCCAAATTGACCACCAAGCCCCACAATGACACCTTACCAAATAACAAAATGCTGATTGGTAGCATGGCAACAAACAGATAAGTTTGTAATTTTAGCAGTGCCAATGCTTGCGCTTTAACAGACTTTTTGGTTTGATAAAATTCATCTTGTTGATGGCTGATTAACAAAGCCACCGCCACAAACGACAGCCAAAACGCCGCTTGCCACACCACAAACGGATCAAGCCAAACCATCAACAGACCGACCAGTGCAAGCAGCTTACCCGTACTTAAAGGCAGCGCCAACTGTCTGGCAACCATCACCGCCATCAGCATATAGACCGTACGCACCGCCGGCACATCAAACCCTGTAAATAAAGCATACAAAAAACTAGAACACACCATCACCCAAAGCTGTAATGATTGGCGAGACAGCCACAGATAGCCTTTGGGATAAACCCTGTCAGTAAATGCCGCCACCATATTTGCCAGTATCAATGCCAAAAACACCACGTGCGTACCCGAAATCGCCAAAAGATGAGAAATGCCCGCAAATTGATACAATTCTTTGGTGTCGCCATGAATTAATGCCCTATCGCCCGTCAATAAAGACAGCGTAATTGCCAAAGCTTGGCGTTTGTCCTGTGGCAAGTCATGCCAGTTTTGATAAAAATGCTCACGCAACGTTTGGCGCAGCATTTGTAAAGACAAAACCAGCCCCGACTGATTGGCAGGCGTGATGTCGCCCATGGTCAAAATTTTGGCATTGGCATGAATGTGGCGAGCGGTCAAATAGCGATAACCATCAAATCCTGTGGCACTGATTTGGCGTGATATGGGCGACACCTGCAAGGTCATTTTGACTTGGGTGTTTGGGGTTAAGTTTTGCAACTGGCTAAAATCTTTTTTATCGCCTGCAAATGCCGACAGCATGACGGTCATTTGTTTGGGTAGCGGTGGACGCTTGATGTCTGTTTCGTCTTGAAAAAAGGGATTATTGGTCAGCGTGGCACGATGTGCGTCCTTATGCGTGTTATCCACCCACGCCAAGTCGGTCAGTTGTGCCACTTGCCGATAATAACCTTGTTCTTTTTTGTCATAAATACTGTCGCTGATTTGAGTAACTGTTACTGTGGCACTGATTGTATAAGGATTTTTGGGGACAGACTGCTGCAGGCTTTGATATGCCAAAGTTGTCCGACCCACAAACAATCCTAGCACCCCACAAAACATCACGACCATCAAAAATATGGTCAAAAAACGGATTTTGCCTGACGATGTTTGGCTAAGCTGATGAAATTTTTGCACTAAAAAAGCACACCCCACAAGGAGTATGCCAAATCCCACCAAAAGGGGTGTTTCACCCAAACCAAACAATCCATCTATGTTTGGTATGCGCTGCTGGGGCAATACCCCCAAACAGCCGACCACCGCCATCAAAACACATAAAGTAAGTAACCAAACCACATCAAGCCTTTGTCATGTCCGATAAAATCATTGCAATCAATGACAAATCATCAGGGTAAGTTAATTTGACGTTCAAGCGTGAACCTGCCACCATCGCCACTTGTTGCCCCAAATATTCAAAGCCGCTGGCTTCGTCTGTGATGACCTTATTATGATGTAGCACGGTTTGTAGCATTTGATCCAGTGCTGACAGACGAAAAATTTGTGGGGTTTGCGCCTGATAAAGCCCACTGCGATCTACGGTTTTGATGATGGTGTTTTGCGCCACGTGTTTTAAAGTATCCGCCACAGGCACACCAAGCACCGCTCCTGCCGCACAAAACCCATCGGCTTGCACAACATCAATCAGCGCTTTTAAATCAGCCTTTGGCAAACATGGTCTTGCCGCATCGTGAATCAGTACCCACGAATCATCAAAAGCGCCCCGCTGTTTAATGCTCTGCACACCCGACAATACCGACAAAAACCGCTCTGCACCACCCGTCGCCCAATAAATGGGACGTTCAAACTCAAAAGACAACCGTTTGGCGGTCTCATCGCCTTTGGCAACCACCAACGTCAAATCATGAATGCTTGGCAAATTTAGCCGTGCCACGCTATGCTCTAACACGGTTTTTCCCAGTACGGACAAATATTGTTTGGGCAGAGTTGCCCCAAAACGAGCGCCTTGCCCTGCACTGACAATTAACGCATGAATGGGAGTATGAGCAAGACTTGACATGGTAAGCGGTAAAATAAATAAGTTAAAGGCGTTAGAGAAATCAATCAAGCAAGGGCGTGTTAAACTTTCATCACACAGCAAAGTGTTTGCTGTCTGATTGATTAAAACTAGGTTTTGTTAACCGTTAAAGTGGGAATGAGTTTAAATTATCATCAATGACGTTGATTGATGTGTTAGTACAATCTGTATTTAGAAATAAAAATTAAAGTCTTTAAACCCAAACTGGTCGGACAGCATAAACACCAAATTATTGCTGCGTGCCATCGCCAGTTTTTACATCATCACTCACAAAAGTGTCATCATCAATGGGTTCACTGGCAGGGGCGCTGTCTGTCCCCATGTCTTCTTGCACCACATTATCAGACGCTATGGACATCTGCACAAAGGTTTCCCCTTGTTTAATAAAGCCCAAATCCATGCGAGCGTGCTCTTCTATCGCCCCAAGACCCGTCTTGAGATCATCGATGTCCGCACGCAACACCGCATTGGTTTTTTGTTGTGCCAAGTTCAGATTTTCTTGTTGTGCCACTTGTTGTTTTAGGTCTTTTAAATTTTGATGACCAAATTCGCCATACCAATATTGATACTGTAAAAGCACCAAAACCACAGTGGCAAACGCCATCAAAGCAAAATGCCACAAAAAACTTGCACTGATTTTGCCTTGCTGACGTTTGTTTGATGATGGGTTAAAAGCTTTCACGCTCATTTAGCCACGCAGTCCAATAAACTCTTCACGACCACGGAAAGCAGCGGTAACTTGCTGCTCAATGCGCAGTAGCTGATTGTACTTGGCGACACGGTCAGAGCGGCACAGCGAACCTGTCTTAATTTGACCTGCGGCTGTCCCCACCGCCAAATCTGCGATGGTTGAGTCTTCGGTTTCGCCAGAACGATGGCTGATGATGGTAGCATAGCCGTTGGCTTTGGCAAGATAAATGGCATCTAGCGTTTCGGTCAATGTGCCAATTTGGTTAAACTTAATCAAAATGGCATTGGCAATGTGCTTATCAATGCCTTCTTGTAGGATTTTTGGGTTGGTAACAAACAAATCATCACCCACCAATTGCACTTTTTTGCCAAGTTGTTCAGTCAAATACGCCCAGCCGTCCCAGTCGCTTTCGTCCAAGCCATCTTCAATAGAAATGATGGGGTATTGACGGCACAGTCCTGCCAAATAATCGGCAAATTGATTGCTACTAAAGGCTTTGTTACCTTCACCTGCCAGCACATATTGACCATTTTTATAAAATTCGCTAGACGCACAGTCCAATGCCAAATAAATGTCCTTGCCTGCTTTATAGCCTGCTTGCTCAATGGCTTGCATGATGACGGTGATGGCTTCTTCGTTGGAGCGTAAATTGGGCGCAAATCCCCCTTCATCACCCACCGCAGTATTTAGCCCTTGTGCTTTTAATACCGATTTTAGGCTATGGAAAATCTCTGTGCCTGCACGCAAACTTTCTGAAAAACTGCTAAAGCCCACAGGCTCAATCATAAATTCTTGAATGTCCACGGTATTATCTGCGTGCGCCCCACCGTTTAGAATGTTCATCATCGGTACAGGCATGGACAAAGACGTTTGACCACGCAAATTGGCGATGTATTGATGTAGTGGCAAATTTTGTGCCATGGCTGCCGCACGAGCCGCCGCAAGTGATACTGCCAATGTGGCATTAGCGCCCAAATTGGCTTTGTTTTCGGTGCCATCAAGCTCAATCAGCACACGGTCAATGTCCGCTTGATTGGTTACGTCTTTGTCCAATAATGCGCTGCGAATTTGGCTATTGACATTGGCAACTGCTTTTTTGACCCCTTTGCCCAAATAACGAGCTTTGTCGCCATCACGCAGCTCCAGTGCTTCACGAGATCCTGTAGAAGCGCCGCTGGGTGCTGCTGCACGCCCAATCACGCCATTTGCCAAAATAACATCAGCTTCAATGGTGGGATTGCCACGAGAGTCCAAAATCTCACGAGCAACAATGTCTTTGATTTCAACAACATTTTTGGTTTCTTCAGCGTACATACGTTTTCCTTATTGAAGTTGGGCTGATGACAAATAATGATATTGTAGCACAAAATTTTAACTATTCAAACTTAGCAATACCCATCACATCAAATTGACAGCCTTTATTTTCTACAAAAATTAAATGATTAGTTGTGTTAATTCGATATTGCATATCCGCAGTTGGCACAGGTCGTCTTGATATGCTTGGATAAGTCGGCGCAGGAATTTCCATCAGTTTTTCACCAAACAAAATTTTTAATTCATCAATGCTGGGACAAAACTCAGGTTTAAAAATAAAACTTACTCTTTTATAAACTTGGGTCAATGTATCATCTGCCAATCCCCCAAAAGATACCGAATGGGATATTGATTGTAATGGGTAATTCTTATCATCATTTTGATAAGTATATTCTATGCTATTATCTTTGGCAATTGGTTTGATTTCTTTATGATAATAATCAATGATTTTTAATTTTTCAATGGTTTTAATAAAATTAAAAACTTCATTATTGTCCATCAATTCAATAATGGTATTTAAGGTATTTGTGGTTGTGGTTGGTGGATTTTTGACATTGATTCTTTTGATGATTGTCATGTCAGTAAAATCAGTTTTTGTTTGAGTATAAGAGTAAATTTGGTTATTAGCAAAACTGACTGTACTCAAACCAAGCAGCAAAAGTGGTAATAGTTTTTTCATATTAAATATCTTTGCTAAAATTGATAACAAACCTTGATGGGTATATCATAAGATGCATTGATTTAGGTAATGTTGTTGGTGGTTTTGACACATATACCCAATTCTTAAATTTAAAGGGTTACAAAATAGCATAAACCCCAAAATACATTTATTGCAGTGCATCTTAGGCAAGGTTAAATCAAAACTAAGACAATTTCACATCGCTGGTGGTCATCACTCGGCAACCCACCACCATGAGCGATTTGCCTCGTTTGGTTGTAATAAAGTGAGCGGCATAACTACTCCCACGTCCTGTAATTAAATCGGGCGAATTGGGAATTTGTGTTGTCATTACCTCGGTACCGATGACTTTTTCATAATCAGCAGGTGTTGGACAATACCCATCTTTAAAGCCAAATTCTACCGAACTGCTTGCTACACCGTAGCCTTCTGACATATCTAGCCCAATTCGATAACGTATCGCCTTTAAAGGGCTTGCTTTATCATCAAAAGTGTAATAATACATCAATACAGGGGAGCTTGGGACTTGCTCAAATATTGCTTGGTCATATAATTTTGGCTCACCAAATAATTCAGCAGCTGCTTTTAAATTCATTTGCTCACCACCATCTATCAATGACGTAATTTGACGAATGGTCTCATTTATTTGAGTTTGTTTTTGTGTATTAGCATACACTGGTGCAGTTACCAATGTCGCCAATACAGCTGCTGTCATGATAAGAAATTTCACTACACCATACCTTATTTAAATGCTTCTTGATAAAAACAATGCCGATATTTAATTAAAACATTATTTTTAAATAACTGTTTAACCATCATTTGATAAACAATCATTATTTAAAGAACAGCACTAAACAGTACCAAACCAATTATTTGGTGTCCAGCGTCTCAAAACCTTTAACCAACGTATCCAACTCTTTTAGCTGACGCAAAAATGGCTCAAGCTGCGACAATCTTAAGGCGCAAGGCCCATCACATTTTGCCTTGTCAGGGTCGGGGTGCGCTTCCAAAAAAAGCCCCGCCAGCCCCGTTGCCATACCCGCCCGAGCCAGTGTGGTGATTTGGTGGCGGCGACCGCCTGCGCTGTCTGCTCTTGCCCCCGGTTCTTGTAGAGCGTGGGTAACATCAAAAAATACGGGCACATTCATGGCTTTCATGGTGTCAAATCCCAGCATATCCACCACCAAATTATTATAGCCAAAGGCACTGCCCCGCTCGCACAAAATCACTTTATCATTGCCTGCTTCTAGGCATTTATTGATGATGTGGCGCATTTCGTGGGGCGCAAGAAATTGAGCTTTTTTGACGTTAATGATTGCCCCTGTTTTTGCCATCGCTTCTACAAGGTCAGTTTGGCGGCTCAAAAACGCAGGAAGTTGAATAATATCAGCCACTTGTGCCACAGGCGCTGCTTGATAGGGCTCATGCACATCGGTGATGACTGGCACGCCATATTTTTCTTTGATGTCATTTAGCCACGTTAAGCCCGTTTCCATGCCATGCCCACGAAACGAATATAAACTGGAGCGATTGGCTTTATCAAAACTGGCTTTAAACACATAACCGATATTTAAGCGCTGACAAATGTCAATATAACTTTCGGCAATCTCAAAAGCAAGCTCACGGCTTTCTAACACGTTCATGCCACCAAATAAAACAAAGGGTTTGTCGTTGGCGATGGTGATGTTGTTTAATTGAATTTCAGATTTGGGCGTGTTCATGATTGGCTCTTAAATGTGAATGGTAACTTATTTTATTGATTGGATATTTTTTTGGCAAGAAATTGTTTAACAAAATGAATTTAAAAATTTATAGGCGGCCATTTCTTAAATAAGATTTGATTGCCACTATAAATTTTTAATAAATGCACACTGAATGTACACTTAATTTTTTGGCTTGTTATTTAAAAAGAGAAAAGCACGTTAAATGCCTTTCTCTTTTTTGTCGTTTAGCCAAGTTTTTGTGCTTTTGCCGCCGCAATAAAGCTATTAAACAGCGGGTGTCCACCACGGGGGCTACTGGTAAATTCTGGGTGGTATTGCACCGCCACAAACCACGGGTGATTGTCAAGCTCCACACTCTCCACAAGGTGTTGTTTGGCAGAATAACCAGAAATTTTCATGCCTGCGTTTTCTAGCTGCTCCACATAGCGACCGTTCATTTCATAACGATGGCGATGGCGTTCGGTGATGGTGGTTGAACCATAAATTTTGGCAAGTTTGCTGCCAGTAACCAACTGCGCTTCTTGTGCACCAAGTCGCATGGTACCGCCCAAATCACTGTCTATGCTACGAATTTGCAAATCACCTTTTTCGTCAAACCATTCGGTAATCAAGCCAATGATGGGTTCGGCGGTTTTGCGATCAAATTCGGTGGAATTGGCATCAAGCCCCAACTCATTACGGGCAAATTCAATCACCGCAAGCTGCATACCCAAACAAATGCCCAAAAACGGTACATTATTTTTGCGAGCATAAGAAATGGCTTTCATTTTGCCTGCCGTGCCACGTTCACCAAATCCCCCCGGCACCAGTACAGCGTCGCACGCTTTTAGCTCGTCCATTAAGTGATCTTGGGTTTCTAATTTTTCGGCGTCAATATAATGAATCTTAACTTTGACTTTATTGTGAATGCCAGCGTGCAGCAATGCTTCATTGACCGATTTGTACGCATCGGGCAGCTCCACATATTTACCCACCATTGCCACAGTCAGCTCGCCCGTTGCTGCAAACAGCCCTTCAATGACCGTATCCCAATCGGACAAATCCGCTTCAGGCGCTGTGATACCAAAACGCTCACAAATCAAATCGTCAAGGTCTTGCTCATAAAATTTACGGGGAATTTCATAAATGCTGCGTGCGTCTTTGCACACAATGACCGCTTCTTTGGCAACATTGGTAAACAAAGAAATCTTACGGCGGGTGTCTTCGTCAATGTCGTGCTCGCTGCGACAAATCAACACATCAGGCTGAATGCCAATGGATAGCAATTCTTTGACAGAATGTTGAGTGGGTTTGGTTTTTAGTTCGCCTGCCGAAGCGATATAAGGCACAAGGGTCAAATGCATCAGCATGGCATTTTTGTGTCCAAGCTCTACTTGCATTTGGCGCACCGCTTCCATAAAGGGCAAACTTTCAATATCACCGACCGTACCACCAATTTCAATGATGGCGATGTCATAACCTTCGCCAGAAGCACGGATTTTGTGTTTGATTTCATCGGTGATGTGCGGAATGACCTGCACCGTACCACCCAAATAATCACCACGACGCTCTTTGGCAAGGACGGTTTGATAAATACGCCCCGACGTGAAATTATTGGCACGGCTCATTTTGGAGCGACGCAAAAAACGCTCATAATAGCCCAAGTCCAAATCGGTCTCTGCCCCATCTTCGGTAACAAACACTTCCCCATGCTGAAAAGGGCTCATCGTACCGGGATCGACGTTGATATATGGATCCATCTTGGTCATGGTAATCTTAAGCCCACGAGCTTCCAAAACGGCAGCCAATGAAGCGGCGGCAATGCCCTTACCCAAAGAAGAAACCACACCACCTGTTACAAATATAAATTTAGTCATAAGCCTACATCAATTACTGGTAAAACCGAATTTTACTAAAAATCTTATTAAAAATACAGACTTTTCTTAACCACGCTATCAAAACAAAGGACTTGTTTTTTTACAAGTCCTTTATTCAAAACCAGTTATTCGCCACGTCTTTCTTGTAAAATTTTTAACGTGGGATAAGACAGGCGTATGTCCCATTCGTAACCGTTTTTCCTAGCAGCAACTTGTAGGGATTTTTGACCTTGTCTATCGTCAGCGCTGATTTTGGAAACTTGATAACCACGAGCTTGAAGCATATTGCGGGCTTTGTCTACGTTGGCGTGATATTCTTGGTCAATACGGATTCCGTCATCGTTGGCGATTGCTACAGCAGGCATGGTGATAAGCGTAGCAGCAAGAGACATTGCCACTGCCGAAATGAGCTGTTGCATTTTTTTGGTTAAAGGTTTCATATCATACCCCGTGATTTTTTAAATTATCTATTATATATATGGGGATTTTACAAAACCCATCACAGCACGACAAGTCAATTGCGACGTATTCCAACAAAAATTACCTAAAGTAACAACCCGACCACAAAACCTTACGAATTGGGCGAAAAGCGAGCAAATAAATCATATTCGCTGGCTTCATCAATCACCACGCTCAAAAATTGACCCACTTTTACCGTTTCATCAATGTCATCTACATACACATGACCGTCAATTTCTGGGGCGTCGGCATAACTGCGACAAATGGCGATGTTTTCTTCTTGGTCAATTTCATCTACCAATACCACCAAGGTTTTGCCTACTTTTTCTTGTAATTTTTGTTCGCTGATTTCTTGGGCGACCTGCATAAAACGCTCCAAGCGTGCTTGTTTGACCGCTTCTGGCACAGGATTGGGCAGATCGTTGGCGGCAGCGCCTTCAATGTGTGAATAAGTAAAACAGCCCACCCTGTCAAGACGTGCTCTTTTTAGCCACTCCAACAAATACTCAAAATCTTCTTCAGTTTCCCCTGGAAAACCCACCACAAACGTGGAACGAATGACGATTTGCGGGCAAATTTCTCGCCATTTGGCAATGCGCTCTAGAACATTTTCGCTGTGAGCGGGGCGTTTCATCGCTTTTAGAACATTGGGGCTAGCGTGCTGAAAAGGAATGTCCAAATACGGCAAAAGTCCGCCTTTGCCGCCGCTTTTTTGCATACTGTCCGCCATGATTTTGACCACGTCATCAACGTGCGGATACGGATACACATAATGCAAACGCACCCAAATGCCAAGAGCTGCCAGCGCCTGACACAAATCAAAAAACTTGGTTTTTAAAGGCTGACCTTGCCAAAACGCCATTTTGTACTTTAGATCCACGCCATAAGCCGATGTGTCTTGGGAAATGATGAGCAGTTCTTTGACTCCTGCATTTTTTAAGGCGCTGGCTTCTTTTAGGACATCATCAATGGTACGAGACACCAAATCCCCCCGCAAAGACGGAATGATACAAAAAGTGCAGCGATGATTGCAGCCTTCTGAAATTTTTAGATAAGCATAATGGGCGGGCGTTAGTTTGACCCCTGCGTCATTAATCAAATCAATTTTGGGATCATAAGTCTTGGCTGCCTTCGGTTTTGGCACATGGTGTGTTACTGCTGACACCACTTCTTGATAGGCATGAGCGCCTGTTACCGCCAAAACCTTTGGATGCATTTCACGAATTTTTTGAGCGTCCTTACCCAAACAGCCTGTAACGATCACTTTACCGTTTTGGTTGATGGCTTCACCAATGGCGTCAAGGCTTTCTTGGACGGCGGACTCAATAAAACCACAGGTATTCACCACCACCAAATCCGCCCCATCATAATCTTTGGCAACTTGATAGCCTTCACGAGTCAGCTCAGTGATGATACGTTCACTATCCACCAAAGCCTTGGGACAGCCCAGCGACACAAAGCCAATTTTTGGCGCTGCGCTATGCATGGAAGTAAACTCACCGATCTGGCTGATACTGCGGTTTTGGTTGTGGTTGGCTTTATGATGGGAAGCGGATTTGGGATCAAAATTTTGTACAGTCATGGCGTGATGGTTGATGTTAAAGGCTACAATGGTTACGGTCATTGACCCAAAAGGCAGACATTGCTGTTAAGGTAAGACCCATAAATTTTATACATAAAAAAACCTGCTATATAAAGCAGGTTCTTAATATGGTGGGGACGGAGAGACTCGAACTCTCACGGATCGCTCCGCTGGAACCTAAATCCAGTGCGTCTACCAATTTCGCCACGTCCCCGTGAATGATGCGTATTATACGCCTTTTTTGACATTTGGCAAGTGTTTTTTTAAATTATTTTAAAAAATCTGTAGAAACCGCAAATTTTACCCCTTTTTCTGTCATCTGCCGTTTGGCAGCGTCAAGTGAACCATCGGTATCAATGGCAGCGGTGGCGTCCATGATGACCACGCACTCAAAACCCAAATCCACCGCATCAACCGCCGTCCACGCCACACAAAAATCGGTAGCAATACCCACCACATATACCGTCTTGATGTGGCGTTCTTGCAGATAACCTGCCAATCCTGTCATGGTCTGTCTGTCCGCTTCCATAAAAGCAGAATAGCTGTCTATATGCCGATGATAGCCTTTTCTGATGATAAGCTGGGCTTTATCGGCTTGCAATTTGTCATAAATTTGGGCGTCTTTTGTGCCTTGAACGCAATGTTTATTCCATAACACTTGTTTGCCATAAGGCAGCTCTATCACTTCAAACGCCTGTTTGCCTACATGATTTTGATAAAAAGAAATGTGATCGTCAGGGTGATAATCTTGGGTCAAAATCACCGTTTCAAACTGCTGTACCAAAAGATTGATGGTAGGGACGATTTCGTCTGCACCCAAAACCGCCAAATTACCATCAATAAATCCATGTTGTACATCAACAACCAATAATGCACTGTGCTGTTTCATGTTGTTTGCTCCAATTTTATCACCATTTCATCAACTACTTATCAATTTACCAATAATTTTCTACCGCAATATTACCCACGCCACGGCGATTCATGGTCAGTCCTTTGTTTTTTAGGGCTTCTTTGGTGTCATCAACCATTTGGGGATTGCCACAAAGCATGACGTGAGTGGTGTTTGACGCAAACTCAATGCCTACATGACGTTCTAATTCACCACTGGCAATCAGTGCAGGCAGTCGCTCATGCAGCGCCCCGTCCGTCTGTTCTCTGGTAACGACTGGCACAAAAGTTAGCCGAGCAGGTTCGTCTATGACACTGGCAAAGTTTTGGGGAAGTTCTTTGATGAGTGTTTGGTAAGCAAGCTCTTTGGCATAACTTGCGCTATACACAAGCACGATTTGTTGGTAATTTTCCCACGCAGGAAAATCCTGTAATATGGACAAAAATGGCGCAATACCTGTGCCCGTTGCCAATAGCCAAAGCGTATGCGGGCTTGGTTCTTGAAAGCGTGAAAGCGTCAAAAAACCAAATGGGCTAGGATTGAGATATAAAGTATCCCCCACCTTCAAATGTTGTAATTTGGACGTAAACGCCCCATCAGGCACCACCACCGAAAAAAATTCCAAATACTCCGCATAAGGCGACGACACCACCGAATAAGCACGAAAAATGCGTTCATCGCTGTCTTGGTTTGACTCAATGCCTAGACGCACAAATTGCCCCGCATCAAAGCGAAAATTTGCTGGACGCTCCACACGAAAGCTGAATAATTTGGGGCTGATGACGTCTTTTTGTAGGACTTTAACAGCAATGGCTTCTTGATCGGACATAACAAGATAAACAAAATAAAAAAGTTGCCCCACATTGTAAGGCAACTTTGTCCCAAAACACAAGCACAATTACGCTTAAGAAATCAACGCAATATTTGCCACTTGGGTCAGACCATCGGGGAACACACCAAACAGCAGTATCAAAGCAGTGATGATCAACAGCATGATACCACCTGCTTTTACACCCCAATCTTGATGGGCGTCAAACTCACCAAGCTGTTTGGGTTTTTGGTAAAGGCTGGTCAGCACTTTTAGATAATAATACAATCCAATACCGCTACCGATAATCACCAGTGCCGCCGCCCAAAAACTTGCCCCCTGTACGGCGGTCAAGATCACCATAAATTTACTGATAAATCCTGCAGTCAAGGGAATACCTGCCATAGAAAGCAACATGATGGTCAATACGGCAGTCAATACAGGGCGACGCCAAAAGAGACCTTGATAAAATTGCAAGTCGTCTGCTTCGCCACCTGCCGAACTTTTGGTGCTTTCACGATAAGGGCTAGATACGATGGCAATCACCCCAAACGCACCGATGGACGTCAAGGCATAGACCGCCATGTACAGGCTGACCACACCACCGCCACCATGCCCCACAGCAATTAAAGCAATCAGCGCATAGCCCATGTGAGCCACTGACGAAAAGGCAAACAGGCGTTTTAGGCTCTTTTGTGATAAAGCCAACAAGTTACCAAAGAAAATGGACAGCGCAATCACCGCAAACAGTACCACCGCCACACTTGGCACGACAGGCAAGGCACTTTGGGTCAAAAATCTGACCGCCAATGCCATCATCGCCACTTTACTGACGCTTGCCAAAAATGCCGTAACAGGCGCAGGCGAGCCTTCATAAACATCACCTGCCCACGAATGAAACGGCGCAATGGAAAGCTTAAAGGCGACCGCCACCACAATCATGACCGCACCCAAAGCAAATAAGGGCGAGACATAATTACGAGCAGCCAATACTCTTAATAACTCAGCAAACTCAAGCGTGCCAGTATCGGCAAACATAAACGCCATACCCATCAATAAGGTTGCTGACGCTGCCGCCGACAAGATTAGGTACTTAAGACCTGATTCCAACGAGCGGGCACGCAAGAAAGTATAAGCAAGCATACCATATATCGGCACAGAAAGCAGCTCAAGCGCCATAAAAAACGATGCCAAATGCGTGGCACACGTCATCAAAAGCGCCCCAAGCGTGGCAATCAACATCAAAAGATACAATTCATCTTTATTGTCTTTTAATGTAGAAAAATACCCATACGCCAAAGTACAACAGCCCAAAGATGACACCAACACCACCGCCATATTAAAGGTAGCAAATGTGTCTATGGTAAATAATGGGTAGCTGTCCTTTGCTAGCGGTATGAATTCAAAAAATTGCAGTACCGTCAGTCCCAGTGCGATGTTTAACCCAATGACTGACAGTGTCGCCGTCCAAAAATGCGACCGCTTGATTGCCATTGCCATCATCACCACCAGTGCTGTTATGGCAACCACCACCATCGGAGAAAAAGATAACAGCAAAGACGTCCATAAATTTTGCATGGTTATTCTCCCCCTTGTTGCGGTAAGTTAGGCATTTGTGCCAGTCCCGTATCTGGACTTACTTGTCTGTTTAGTTGCTCAATGATTTTATCATACTCAACGATGGTTTTGCCAAGTACAGGTGGCGTAGGTGTAACCCCATGCTGATAAGCTGTACCAATCCAAGCCATCGCTGATTGTGATGTGTTAAGTACAGGTTGTGGGTACAAACCAAACCATAACAGTCCAAGCACCAACACCCCAAGCAAAGACGTTTCACGCTTATTTAAGCCCCGCAATTTGCCACCAAAACGGGCTGCCACATCAGGAGCGGTGTTTTCACCAAACAAGGCACGATAAATCAAGATGAGCGAATAAAGCCCTGCAAACACAAAGCTGACTGCCGCAATCATGGTAAATACTGGGAAACGTTCAAACGATCCCAACACAATCAAGATTTCACCAATAAAGTTACCTGTACCGGGTATGCCAAGCAGCGCCGCACAAAAGAACATCAACAATGGCGACAAGTAGCGAAATTGTCCCCACATACCGCCCATCACGGTCAAATCACGGGTATGCAAACGCTCATACAACTGACCTGCCATGATAAACAGCCCTGCACTGCACAATCCGTGAGCAAGCATTTGTACCATCAAGCCTTGCAAAGACAGCAAAGAACCTGAATAAATCGCCAAGATGACAAAGCCCATGTGCGAGATACTGGTATAAGCAAGCAGGCGTTTGATGTCGGTTTGCGCAAAGGCAAGAAACGCCCCATAAAACACCCCAATCAGTCCAAGTACGATGGCAATCGGTGCAAATTCTGCCGAAGCATTGGGAAATAAAGGAATGACAAAACGCAACAAACCAAACGCCGCCGTTTTAATCAAAATCCCTGCCAAGTCCACCGAACCTGCGGTTGGGGCTTGTGCGTGAGCATCGGGCAGCCAGCCATGCAAAGGAAATACGGGAAGTTTTACCGCAAAACCGATAAAAAACAGTATCATGATGGTGTATTCCCATTTACCCAAATCCAAGCCAAGCAGATCGTGGTAAGCAAAACTTATCACCCCTGTTTGTCCTAAGTGGATAAACACCAACATCAAAATACCCACAAGCATGATAAGCCCTGACACTTGGGTATAAATAAAGAATTTTTTAGCGGCGTACTCTTTGGTTTTGCCATTGGTGGCATTATGTCCCCACAAGGCAATCAAAAAGTAAATGGGCAATAGCATTAATTCCCAAAAGAAAAAGAATAAAAATAAATCAATCGCCAAAAATACACCGATGACCCCACCCAAACTCCACAATAAGTTTAGATGGAAAAAACCTACCCGATGACGAATTTCACCCCACGAACAGCCTACCGCCATGATGCCCAAAAACGCTGTCAAAGACACCATTAATAGCGCCAGCCCGTCCAATGCCAAGTGAAAATTAATACCAAAAGTGGGTATCCACGGTAATAAAAATTGTGCTGTCCACGGTAAGGCGTTTTTGTCCGCCATACCATCGGTGATTAACAGTTTGCCAAAATCGCCTTGTTGCCACAAAATCAGCGTCAAAATAAAGGTAAAAGTCATGCCTGCCAAAGCAATCCATCGGGGCAAATGACTGTCCATTTTTTCAATCAACCAACAAAGCAGCCCCGAAATAAAGGGAATGGCAATAAGTGTTGGCAAAATCCATGATTGTTGCAAATTTTCCATCTTATACCACCATCATCATTGCTAAGATAAGCACACACGCCAAACCCAATGCAAAGCTTATTGTGTGCGAACGTAATAATCCTGTTTGAGTTTTGCCCAAAAGTTTATTACCAAACACCATCAGACACGACAAGATACCCCAAAGTTTGTCCACTGGGTCTTTTTTAACAAGTTTGGCGATACCCAAAAACGGCTTAACAAACAATAAATCATATAAAGCATCAAAACCCAAACCATGATAACACCAGTGATACACTGCGCCACCAAAAGTACTGGCTTTAAAACAGGTCAATAATTTACCTTGGTTGATGACATACAGTACAAACGCCGTTGCCAAACCAAGCAAGGTTGCACCCACCGCCAAAATTTCTGCGGTATGCTTGCCATGTGCGTTGCCTGCTTGTACCAACGCTTCACCAACACTTAAGGGCAATACGTTGGCAAGTGGGGGGTGAATCAGCGCCCCAAGCCCCGTAGAAAGTACGAGCAGTACCACAAGCGGTAAAGCATAGCTGATACCAGACAATGAATGGGCGTGGGTTTTTTCTTGTCCAAAAAAGGTTAGCCAAATCAGGCGGAATGTATAAAAGGCGGTCAAAAATGCGCCGAACACCCCAGCCCAAAACAGTCCCATGTGTCCTGTGGCATAAGTTTCCCAAATGATTGCTTCTTTGGAATAAAAGCCCACCGTGATAAAGGGTAACGCAACCAAAGCGCCGCCACCGACCACAAACGACCAAAACACCAACGGAATCTTTTTGCGCAGTCCGCCCATCTTAAAGATGTCTTGCTCATGATGGGTAGCAATAATCACCGCACCTGACGCCAAGAATAACAAGGCTTTAAAAAATGCGTGTGTCATCAAATGGAAAATTGCCACTTGCCAAGCGCCCACACCAAGCGCCATAAACATCATACCAAGCTGACTCATGGTAGAGTATGCCAAAATACGCTTGATGTCAGTCTGCGCCATCGCACAAAATGACGCCACCAGCATAGATAGCGCCCCAATGCCGCCCACCCAATAAAGCAAGATGTCAGGCGTTAGCATAAATAATGGGTGCATACGGGCAATCAAATACACCCCTGCCGTTACCATCGTGGCAGCGTGAATCAATGCCGATACAGGGGTAGGACCTGCCATTGCGTCAGCAAGCCAAGTGTGTAGTGGAATCTGCGCCGATTTACCAAACGCCCCACCAATCAGCATGGTAACAGCAAATATCATCTCGGGACTGTTGGTGGTAAATACTTCTGGTGCTTTGGTGATGATTTCATTGATGTTTAATGTGCCAAACTCTCTAAACAGCACAAACAAACCAATCGCCAAAAAGACATCACCGACACGAGTAACGGTAAAGGCTTTCATTGCTGCTCTGCCGTTGGCACGGTTTTGATAATAAAAACCAATGAGCAAATAAGAGCAAATGCCCACGCCTTCCCAACCTAGGTACATCAGCAGCAAATTGTCCGCCAAAACCAGCAGCAACATACTGGCGACAAACAAATTTAAATAACTAAAAAATCTGGCAAATCCTTCTTCGCCACGCATATACCAAGAAGCAAACAGATGTATCAAAAAGCCCACACCTGTAACCACGCCAAGCAGCGTTACTGATAAACCGTCCAAATGCAAGGCAAAGGCAGGCGCAAAATCACCCACAGACAACCATGTCCATAAACGCACTACTTGCGCCGTTTGATTTGCACCAAAAAACGTCATGATTGCCGCCAATGCTGACAAAGCCGACAATCCCATGCTACCGACACCAATGATGGTCGCCAATTTTTCGCTTAGACGATCCCGCCCTATGGCAAGCAATAAAAACCCAAGCAAAGGGAAAATAAAAGTCATCGCAAGCATAGCCTACCCCTTTAATTGATTGGCTTGATTGCCATCAAGATTGCCAAAACGATGATAGAATTGTAGCAAAATTGCCAGTCCAATCGCCGCTTCTGCCGCCGCCAAGGTCAGTACAAAAATAAACATCACTTGTCCATCTGCACTGCCCCACGCATTACCCCCAACCACAAAGGCAAGCGCCGCAGCATTCATCATAATTTCAAGACTCATGAGCATAAATAGCACACTGCGTCTTGCCATCACGCCACACAGCCCAATGACAAACAAAATCGCCGACAGTGCCAACGCATGAGAAACAGGAACCGAAAACGCTCCTTGCGATACCAACGCCATCGCCATCATTGTGCTTGCTCCTTTTGCGTATTATCAATCTGTGCTTGACTGGCATGGCTTTCGTTTTCGTCATCAAGGGCTTTTTTACCCAAATGATACGCCGCCACGAGCGCCCCAAGCAATAAAAATGCCGCCACTTCCACCAAAAATATGTATTGTGTAAATAAGCTAATCCCTACGTCTTTGGCAGAAATACTGACGTCCTTAATGCCGCCCAGTCCTTGGGCAGAGCCAAGAATCAGCCCCACCATGACCGCCGCCACAATCAGCGATAAGCACACAGGCATTGCCCACGCACCAGATGACAGCCATGTTTTTTCGGTGGTAGTGTCCGTACCAAGATTTAACATCATGATGACAAACACAAACAAAACCAAAATTGCCCCTGCATACACAATCATCTCAAGCATACCTGCAAACGGCGCACCCAAGATAAAGAAAATTCCCGCCACCGCAAGCAGCGACACTATCAGCGACAAAATGGCGTGTACAGGATTGGCGTGAGTGATGACCCGAAAGCTTGCGATGATTGCCACCAATCCTAGTGCATAAAAGCCCACCGCATCGGCATTTTGTAATAGTTGCATCATGGCAATAAGCTCCGTACATCAATGGGCGCAGCTTCATGCTCGTGCGAACCTTTGGGATTGTCCTTGGTTGCCATGCCCGTTACTCTATAATAATTGTACTCTGGATATTTGCCTGTGCCGCTGATGAGCAAATGTTCTTTTTCGTACACCAAATCTTGACGGCGGTATTCGCCAAGCTCAAAATCAGGGGTAAGCTGAATGGCAGTGGTCGGACAGGCTTCTTCACACATACCACAAAAAACGCAGCGGCTAAAGTTAATTTGAAAAAACTCAGGATACCAACGCCCATCTTCACGCTCTGCCTTTTGTAGACTGATACAGCCCACAGGACACGCCACCGCACACAAGTTACACGCCACGCAGCGTTCTTCACCATCAGGGTCTCGTGTTAGGACAATGCGTCCACGAAACCGTGGCGGTACAGGCACGGGCTGTTCTGGGTACAAAATGGTATCCCTAGGGCGCAGGGCATGACTGTTTACCATCCACATGGAGCGAGCAATGGTAAAAATGCCTACGGCTGTATTTTTTAGAGTCTGTAACATGGCTTCTCCTTATTGCACCAGCAAAATGACACCAGCCGTTACCAGCAAGTTCACCAAAGTTACTGGCAAACACACTTTCCAGCCAAAATTCATCACTTGGTCATAACGTGGGCGCATAAGCGAACCACGAGCCAAGACAAATAACGTCATAAAAAACAAGGTCTTAATCAAAAACCAAAACACAGGGG